>JAFPCP010000032.1 GCA_017423825.1 Clostridia bacterium
AAACCCCGTCGGGAAGGAGGCCGCAAATAATGCTGTTACCTAAGAGAGTAAAGTACCGCCGTGTACACAGAGGTCGTTTGACCGGTAAGGCGTATAGCGGCAACAAAGTGGTCTACGGAGAATATGGCTTACAGGCCACCGAACCCGCTTGGATCACTTCCCGCCAGATTGAGGCCGCCCGTATCGCTATGACGCGTTACACCAAGCGTGGCGGTAAGGTTTGGATTAAGATTTTCCCCGACAAGCCCATCACCGAAAAACCGGCCGAGACCCGCATGGGTTCCGGTAAAGGTTCGCCGGAATACTGGGTAGCCGTGGTAAAACCCGGCCGGGTAATGTTTGAGATGGCCGGTGTGGACGAAGAGCGCGCGCGCGAAGCCCTGCGTTTGGCTGCGAACAAACTGCCCATCAAATGCAAATTTATTACCAAAGAAGAAACGGATGGTGAGCAGGAATGAAATCTAGCGAATTGAGCAAGATCCGTGAACTGACCGATGTCGAACTGGGTAAGAAACTGGACGACTTGAAGAAAGAACTGTTTCACCTGCGGTTCCAGCACGCCATCAACCAACTCGAAAATCCGATGCGTCTGAAAGCCGTCAGAAAAGAAATCGCCATCGTGAAGACCATTATCCGCGAGCGCGAGATGAAGACGGAAGCGTAACGGAAGGAGGAGTTAGTGTGAGTGAACGGAATCTGAGAAAGACCCGGACCGGCGTCGTGGTCAGCGACAAGATGGATAAGACCGTTGTTGTGGCCATCGAGGACAACGTCCGGCATCCCCTGTATAAAAAGATCGTAAAGCGTACCGTGAAGCTGAAAGCCCATGATGAAAACAACGAATGCCGCGTAGGCGACCGCGTTTCCGTCATGGAGACTCGTCACCTGTCGAAAGACAAGTGCTGGCGTGTCACCGCTATCATCGAGAAAGCGAAATAAAGTGTCAGTTGCACCGCATACCGTCTCGTGGCTGCGAGTGGTCAGCGGGGTTGGTGTGATAAAAATGGTGCGTCCTTGAAAGGAGGAAAAACTGTGGTACAACAGCAAACTTACCTCAAAGTAGCCGATAACACCGGCGCGAAAGAACTGATGTGCATTCGCGTTCTCGGCGGTTCCGGCCGGAGGTATGCCAATATCGGCGACGTGGTGGTGGCTTCTGTTAAGAAAGCGGCCCCCGGCGGCGTAGTGAAGAAGGGCGACGTGGTGAAAGCCGTCATCGTCCGTTCCGTGAAGGGTGTTCGTCGTGCGGACGGCACGTACATCCGTTTTGACGAAAATGCGGCGGTTATCATCCGTGATGATAAGACCCCCCGCGGCACCCGTATCTTTGGGCCTGTGGCCCGTGAGCTGCGTGACAAGGATTACTTGAAGATCCTGTCCTTGGCTCCGGAAGTTCTGTAATGGAGGTGTCGAAATTGAGTAACAAAATGCATGTGAAAAAGGACGATACCGTCCTGATTCTTAGCGGTGACGACAAGGGCAAACAGGGCAAAGTCCTGGCTGTCAGCCCGAAAGAGGGCAAGGTCATCGTAGAGGGCCTGAACATGGTGAAAAAGCATGTGAAGCCCCGCAAGGCCGGCGATCCCAGCGGCATCATCGAGGCGGAAGGCGCCATGTATGCCGCGAAGGTGCAGGTTGTCTGCCCCGCGTGTAAAAAACCCACCCGCGTAGCCCACAAAAAAGTGCAGGCTGACAACGGGAAAGAACGCTCTATTCGCATTTGCAAAAAATGCGGCGAGACGCTGTAAGGAGGTATGAGCGAATGGCTACATTAAAAGAACAATATAAAAGCGAAATCGCTCCTGCCTTGATGAAGAAATTCGGCTATAAGAGCGTGATGCAAATCCCGAAACTGGACAAAGTGGTCATCAACGTCGGTTGCGGCGAAGCCCGCGACAACGCGAAGATCATCGACGCGATCATCAACGACCTGTCCCTCATCACCGGCCAACGTCCGGTGGTGTGCAAAGCCCGCAAATCCGTGGCTAACTTCAAGCTGCGTGAGGGCATGAACATCGGTGCGAAAGTGACTCTGCGCGGTGAGCGTATGTATGAGTTCGTGGACCGTTTGTTCAACGTGGCTCTGCCCCGTGTACGTGACTTCCGTGGCATCAACGCCAACTCGTTTGACGGCCGCGGCAACTACAACATGGGCCTGAAAGAGCAGTTGATTTTCCCGGAAATCGACTACGACAAGATTGACAAGGTGCGCGGCATGGACCTGTGCTTCGTGACCACTGCCAACACCGACGAAGAAGCACGCGAGCTGCTCACCCTGATGGGCGCTCCGTTTGCGAAGTAAGGAGGAGAACACTGTGGCGAAAACTTCTATGAAACTCAAACAGCAGGCGACGCCCAAGTACTCCACCCGGGCGTATAACCGCTGTAAGATCTGCGGCCGTCCGCACGCGTATCTGCGTCGGTATGGCGTGTGCCGTATTTGCTTCCGCGAACTGGCTTACAAAGGCCAGATTCCGGGCGTGAAAAAGGCCAGCTGGTAAGCAATAGCTAAAACTTTAAGGAGGTTGAGGTCATGCAAATTTCTGATACTATCGCCGATATGCTGACGCGCATTCGCAATGCGAATTCGGCCAAGCATGAGACGGTGGATATCCCCGCTTCCAACATGAAGAAGGCTATTGCCCAGATTCTTGTTGACGAGGGATATGTCAAAGAGTTCAAAGTCATCGAAGATGGCAAACAGGGCATCATCCGTATTGCTCTGAAATACCAGGGCGCTTCCCGCACGCCGGTCCTGATGGGCCTGCGCCGCGTGTCTAAGCCCGGTCTGCGTATTTATTCCAGTTGTGAGGACATGCCGAAGGTCATGAAGGGCATCGGCACCGCCATTGTTTCCACGTCGAAGGGTGTTATGACCGACAAGGCCGCCCGTAAAGAGAACGTGGGCGGCGAAGTCCTGGCATTCGTGTGGTAAGGGGGTAGAAGGATATGTCTAGAATTGGTCGTAAACCGATTACTCTCCCCGCCGGTGTCGAGGTTAAGGTGGACAACGGTCTGGTGACCGTGAAAGGTCCGAAGGGCACCCTGTCCCAGCAGATCAACCCGGTCATTTCTGTGGAAGTGAACGGCAACGAAGTGTTGGTTACCCGTCCGAACGACGAGAAAGAAAACCGTTCTTTGCACGGCTTGTCCCGCACCCTGATCAACAACATGGTGATTGGTGTCACCGAAGGCTTCAAGAAGGAGCTGGAGGTTAATGGTGTTGGTTACCGTGTGCAGAAACAGGGCACCAACCTGGTTATGAACCTGGGTTATAGCCATCAGGTGATTGTCAGCGAAATTCCCGGCATCACCATCGAGGCCCCGGGCCCGAACCAAATCGTCATCTCCGGCATCGACAAGCAGCTGGTGGGCCAGTTTGCTGCCGAAGTCCGCGAGAAACGCCCGCCGGAGCCGTATAAGGGCAAAGGTATTAAGTATGTCGACGAATACATCCGCCGCAAAGAAGGTAAAGCCGGCGGTAAGGGCAAGAAGTAAAGGAGGAGTGAAACAACTATGGTGAGCAAGAAAGACAGCAATGCAGCTCGTCTGCATCGCCACAAACGTGTCCGCGGCAAAATCAGCGGCACGGCTGAGCGTCCCCGCCTGGATGTGTATCGCTCCCTGAATCACATCTATGCCCAAATCATCGATGATGTTAAGGGAGTCACCCTGGCCGCTGCGTCCTCTGTAGAGAAGGATTTCGGCATGGCCGGAGGAAACAAAGAAGCCGCCCGTAAAGTGGGCGCGCTGATCGCCAAACGTGCCGCCGAAAAGGGTATCACCGAGGTCGTGTTTGACCGCGGCGGCTATGTCTACCACGGCCGTGTGCAAGAGCTGGCCGAAGGCGCCCGCGAGGGTGGCCTCAATTTCTAAGGAAAGGGAGGAATTGACTTTGGCCAGAAGAGAAGAAATCGACAACGAGTACAAAGAAACCGTGGTTGCCATCAACCGCGTAAGCAAGACCGTCAAGGGCGGTCGCGTGATGAAATTCGCCGCTTTGGTGGTTGTGGGCGATGGCAAAGGCACTGTGGGCTTCGGCACCGGCAAGGCCGGCGAAGTTCCGGACGCTATCCGCAAAGGCATCGAGGACGCCAAGAAGAATTTGGTGAAGATTTCCTTGAAGGGCAGCACCATTCCGCATGAGGTGATTGGCAAATTCGGCGCGGGCGAGGTTCTGATGAAACCCGCCGCCCCCGGTACCGGTATTATCGCCGGTGGCACGGTTCGTGCCGTAGCAGAAGCTGCCGGTATCAAAGATATCCGCGCGAAGGCTCTGCGTTCCAACAACCCCTACAACGTCGTTAACGCGACCATGTGTGGGTTGAAGCAGCTGCGCACCGCCGACGAGGCGGCCGCCCCCCGCGGCAAAACAGCGCAGGACATTTTAGGTTAAGGAGGACTGTGATATGCCTAGAAAAGCAAAGGTGACGACCATCCAAATCAAGTTGGTCAAGAGCCTGATTGGATCCAAAAAGGACCAAATCGCCACGGCGGAAGCTTTGGGCCTTCGCAAAATCGGCGACACGGTCACTCAACCTGATAATGCGGCCACCCGGGGTAAGGTAGCCAAAATTATTCACCTTATCGAGATCATCAACGCATAAGCAAATCGAGCAAGGAGGTGCAACACCATGAAACTTCATGAGCTTTCTCCGGCTCCCGGTTCTGTCCGGGAAGTCAAGCGTATCGGTCGTGGTCATGGCTCCGGCAACGGAAAGACCGCGGGCAAAGGCCACAAAGGCCAGAAGGCCCGTGCCGGCCGTGGCATTCGCCCCGGATTCGAGGGCGGTCAGATGCCGCTGCAACGCCGCGTCCCCAAGAGAGGCTTCAACAACATTTTCGCAACTCCCTACACCATTATCAATGTGGCGGCCCTCAACAAATTTGAGGATGGCGCGACAGTGAATGTAGAGGCGCTGATCGGCGCCGGCGTTATCAAAAGCGCCCCCAACGGTGTTAAGGTCCTGGGCAACGGCAAAATCGAGAAGAAGTTGACCGTTCAGGTCGCGGCTTTCTCCGAGTCTGCCAAGTCTAAGATTGAAGCAGCGGGCGGGAAGGCCGAGGTGATCTGAGATGTTTCAGACCCTGCGTAACGCTTGGAGAATTGAGGATTTACGCAAAAAGATTTTATTTACCGCCTTCATTCTGCTGATTTTCCGCATTGGTTCCGCTGTGACGGTGCCGTTTGTGGACGTCGAGGCAATGAAAGCGGCCGTGGCCGGCAACACGAATGATTTTCTCAACAACATGATGTTGTTGTCCGGCGGCGGTTTTTCCAACGCATCCGTTTTCGCCCTGTCCATCACCCCGTACATCAACGCCAGCATCATTATTCAGTTGCTGACGGTGGCCATTCCCGCGTTGGAGCGGTTGGCCAAAGAAGGGGAAGCAGGTCGCAAACGTTTGGGCCAAATCACTCGGTACACCACCGTGATTTTGGGTTTGATGCTGGGTATCGCCTACTACTTCATGGTCCGTAATCAATACGGCGCTCTGGTGAGCGAGGCACAAAGCGGATTCGCTGCTTGGTTTGCGGCGATCGTGATTGTGCTGTGTTTTACCGCGGGCTCAGCTCTCATGATGTGGCTTGGCGACCAAATCAACGAAAAAGGCATTGGCAACGGCATTTCCATGCTGTTGTTTGCCGGTATCCTGTCCCGCATTCCGGTTGGCGCGAATTATCTGTGGCAGTATTTCTACCAGATGGGCGTCAAACAGATTCAAGCGGGCGAGAGCGCCGGCATCGGCTATGTATTGCTGACGTTGCTGGTGCTGGTATTGTTCCTGGCTATGATTGCTTTCATCGTGTTTATGGGCGATGCCGAGCGTCGTATTCCGGTGCAATACGCGAAAAAGGTTGTGGGCCGCAAGATGTATGGCGGACAAAACACCTACATTCCCATCAAGGTGAACATGTCGGGTGTTATGCCCATCATTTTGGCGGTGTCCATCCTGTCTTTGCCGTCTATCATCGCAGGCTTTATGAGCGCAGAAAAAGTCAACAACTGGTTCTTTAACGCGTTCAAACAAGATAGCTGGACGTACATTGTTCTGTACTTCCTGATGATTATCGGCTTCTCGTATTTTTACGTGACGATTCAATACAACGCGGTTGAGATGTCCAACAATTTGCGGAAAAACGGCGGAGCTATTCCGGGCCAACGCCCCGGCAAACCCACCGCCGACTTTATCAAACGCGTGTTGAACAAGGTCACTTTCATTGGCGCTCTGTTCTTGGGCGTGATTGCGCTGTTCCCGAGCTTGTTCGGCAAGATCAGCGGCATCACCGGTCTGACCATCGGCGGCACATCGATCATGATCGTGGTGGGCGTGGCGTTAGAGACGGTACAGCAGATGGAGAGCCAGATGATGATGCGTCACTACAAAGGATTCTTGGATTAAGCTCTTGATACGTTGCGGCGTTTCCCGCCCGCCGTCGTCAGACGGCGGGGGAAGCCGCGTGTAATAGGAAGGAGAACCTTATATGAATCTTATCCTGTTAGGCGCCCCCGGCGCCGGCAAGGGCACCCAGGCGGAAATCCTGTGTGACCGTTTGCAAATTCCTACAATTTCCACGGGCAATATGATCCGTGAAGCGCTGAAAAGCGGCACGGAGATGGGGCAGAAGGCGAAAGCGTACATTGAGGCCGGCCAGTTGGTTCCGGATGAGGTGGTCATCGGCATCGTTGATGAACGCCTGCACCAAGACGATTGCAAAAACGGTTTCATCTTGGACGGTTTCCCGCGCACCATTCCCCAGGCCGAGGCACTTGACCGTATGGGCATCACCATCGACCGTGTGGTGGACATCCATGTCCCCGACGAGGTGATCACCCGACGCGTATCGGGTCGCCGTGTTTGCCTCGATTGCGGAAACACCTATCACGTAGAGACCAAAAAGCCTCTGCAAGACGGTGTGTGCGATCGTTGCGGCAGCACCCTTGTTCAGCGCAAGGACGACCAACCCGAGACCGTGCAGGAACGCCTGCGTGTGTATCACGACCAAACGGAGCCGTTGCGGGATTATTATGAGGCGACCGGCAAATTGCTGGTGGTGGATGGCCAACAAGACATCCAGACGATTGCCGAACAAACCCTGGCCCTGTTAAAAGGTTGAGTATGATAAACATCAAAAGCAGCCGCGATCTACAACGCATGCGAGAAGCGTGCGTGATTTCGGCCAGAGCGTTGCAGATTGGCGGGCAGGCGGTACAACCCGGCGTTACGACGGGAGAGATTGACCGCCTCATCCGGCAGTATATCGAGAGCATGGGAGCCAAGCCCAGTTTTCTCGGATACGGCGGATACCCGGCCAGCGCCTGCATTTCGGTCAACGAGACAGTCATCCACGGCATACCCGGCAACACCGTCATTCGTGAGGGCGATATCGTCAGCATAGATGTTGGTGCGGCCATAAACGGATTCAACGGCGATAATGCGGCCACCTTTGCGGCGGGCCGCGTATCCCGGGAAGCACAGGCGTTGATGGACGCCACCCGCGAAAGCCTGTATGAAGGCATTGCGGCGGCCCGCGCGGGCAACCGTGTCGGGGATATCGGTGCAGCCGTGCAGCGGTATGTCGAGATGCGTGGTTACTCGGTGGTACGGCAGTTTGTCGGCCACGGAGTAGGCACGGATCTGCACGAAGACCCCAGCGTACCCAACTTCGGCACTCCCGGCAGAGGGCAAAAACTGTTGCCGGGCATGACGTTGGCGATTGAGCCGATGGTCAATGCCGGCACCCACGAGGTGAGCATACTCGGGGACGGCTGGACGACGGTGACAAAAGACGGCCGTTTGTCCGCCCACTTTGAGCATACGGTAGCCATCACACCTGAAGGGCCGATTATCATGACAGACCCGGAGGGTAAGCTACGGTAAACAAACAATCGTGGCTGTCAGAGCAGCCGCAAGTGCGATGCACAGGGAGGTAAACAACATGTCGAAAGACGATGCTATCGAATTGGAAGGCGTAGTGGTAGAGGCGTTGCCGAATGCCACCTTCCAGGTCGAGCTGGCCAACGGTCACAAAATATTGGCGCACATTTCCGGCAAGTTGCGCATGAACTACATCCGCATTTTGCCCGGCGACAAAGTCACCGTGGAGATGTCTCCCTATGATTTGACCAAAGGCCGAATCACTTGGCGAACGAAATAAGCGGGGCAACAACCGCCCCAACATTTAAGACCGTGCGATATGCACGAAGGAGGTATTCTTTATGAAAGTCAGACCTTCTGTGAAGAAAATCTGCGAAAAGTGCAAGATTATCAAGCGCAAAGGCCGCGTGATGGTCATCTGCGAGAACCCGAAGCACAAGCAGCGCCAGGGCTAATATAGCGGCGCAACAGAAAGGAAGGATTATACTATGGCTCGTATTGCTGGTGTCGACCTGCCCCGCGACAAGCGGGTAGAAGTCGGCCTGACTTACATTTTCGGTATCGGCCGCAAATCTGCCAACGACATCCTCGCCGCTACCGGCGTCAACCCGGACACGCGCGTGCGTGACCTGACCGAGGACGATGTGTCTAAACTGCGTGAGCATATTGACCACAACTACACGGTGGAGGGCGACCTGCGCCGCAACGTGGCGTTTGACATCAAACGCTTGATAGAAATCGGCAGTTACCGTGGCCTGCGCCATCGTAAAGGTCTGCCGGTGCGTGGCCAACGCTCCAAGACCAACGCCCGTACACGCAAAGGTCCGAAGAAGACCATTGCTAACAAGAAGAAGTAAGCAGGAGGGATAGCAAATGGCTGCTGCCAAGACAACGGCGCGCAAGGGCACGACCCGCCGCCGCAAAGAACGCAAGAACATTGAACGGGGCGCCGCTCATATCCAGTCCACGTTCAACAATACCATCGTTACCATCACCGATTTACAGGGCAACGCGTTGTCCTGGGCGAGTGCCGGCGAACTGGGTTTCCGCGGTTCTCGTAAGTCCACTCCTTTTGCCGCGCAGACGGCTGCCGAAACGGCGGCGAAAGCGGCTATGGAGCATGGCCTGAAAACGGTTGAGGTATACGTAAAGGGCCCCGGAGCCGGCCGTGAAGCGGCTATCCGCGCCCTGCAAGCCGCCGGATTGGATGTTACGATGATTAAAGACGTGACGCCGGTCCCCCACAATGGATGCCGTCCTCCCAAGAGAAGACGTGTCTAATCGAAATAGGAGGTGCAACCTTAATGGCTAGATATACTGGTGCGGTGTGCAAACTTTGCCGCCGTGAAGGACAAAAACTGTTTTTGAAAGGCGAGCGGTGCTATACCGGCAAATGTGCGATTGACCGCCGCTCTTACGCCCCCGGCCAGCATGGCCAGGCGCGCAACAAGAAAGCCTCTGAATACGGTAAACAACTGCGCACCAAACAGTTCGCCAAGAGATATTATGGCGTGCTGGAAGGGCAGTTCCGTCACTACTTTGAGATGGCGGAGAAAATGAACGGCGCGGCCGGTGAAAACTTGCTGACGCTGTTGGAATCCCGCTTGGACAACGTGGTGTATCGTCTGGGCATGGCCAGCTCTCGTGCGGAAGCGCGTCAGTTGGTGACACACAAACATTTTTCGGTCAACGGCCGTACCGTAAACATTCCCTCCTTCCTGGTCAAACCGGGTATGGTGGTCGCGATGCGTGAAGGCAGCCGTTCTCTGGACAAGATGAAGGGCATTGTGGAGTCCAACGCCTCCCGTCCGGTTCCGCAGTGGCTGGATTTGGACCGCGAGAAATTGGAAGCCAAAGTGGTGTCCTTGGCGAAGAGAGAAGACATCGATCTGCCGATCGAAGAAACCCTCATCGTTGAGTTGTACTCTAAATAAGGCATTTGCTTTCTGCAACCACTTGATTTACACGACGTGGCTTGCCGCTTTTGGGCGGCATAGCCTCAGTCAGTCACAAAGGAGGGTTTTTGCATGATAGAAATTGAAAAGCCCCGCATTGAAGCGTTGGATTTGGCGACGAACGGCACCTATGGCAAGTTTGTTGTCGAGCCGCTGGAACGGGGTTACGGAACCACCATTGGCAATAGCTTGCGGCGTGTTCTTCTGTCCTCCCTGCCCGGTGTGGCGGTGACCTCTATCAAGATCGACGGCATTCTTCATGAGTTCTCGACCATTGAGGGCGTCAAGGAAGATGTCACCGAGATTGTTCTCAACATCAAAGGCCTGATCGCCAAAATCAACGGCGAAGGCCCGAAGGTAGCCTATATCGAAGCGGAAGGTCCCTGTGAGGTGACCGCCGGCTCCATCAAGTGCGACAGCGAGGTGGAGATTCTGGTTCCGGATATGCACATCGCCACGTTGGGTGAGGGTGCGAAGCTGTTCATGGAGTTGACGCTGGACAAAGGGCGCGGCTACGTGCCTGCCGAGCGCAACAAACAGCTCACCAATCCGGCCATTGGCGTGATTCCGGTGGACTCCATCTACACGCCGGTGATGAAGGTGAACTACCATGTTGAAAACACGCGCGTAGGACAGATTACGGACTACGACAAGTTGACGCTGGAAGTTTGGACCAACGGCGTCATCAGCGCACAAGAGGCTGTGTCTCTCGGCGCTCGCGTGCTCACCGAGCATTTGAACTTGTTCGTGGACCTGTCCGGTGACGCGTATGACGACAAGTCGATTTTGGTAGTCACCAACGATAAGGCACAGGCGACGGTGTTGAGCATGACCATCGAGGAAATGGATTTCTCGGTGCGCTCTTTCAACTGCTTGAAACGAGCCGGCATCAACACGGTGGAAGACCTCATCAGCAAGTCGGAAGACGACATGATGAAGGTTCGCAACCTGGGCCGCAAATCCTTGGAGGAAGTTGTCAACAAGTTGGAGTCCCTGGGCTTGGCCCTGCGCGACGACGAAGAATAATCCCACATCGACACACGCAGGAAATCTGCTGTGTGATGGAGAAGAATAGGAGTGAAATTCCATGCCCGGTACGAGAAAGTTAGGCAGACCGACTGCCTCCCGTATGGCTATGTTGCGTGCGATGGTCACTTTCTTGCTGGAAAACGGTAAGATTGAAACGACCGTGACGCGTGCGAAAGAAGTGCGTTCGTTAACGGAAAAGATGATTACCATCGCGAAAAACCCGACGCTGGCGAACAAGCGTCAGGTGTTCGCCTTCGTTACGAAGGAAGCGGTTTCCAAGAAACTGTTTGACGAAATTGCTCCCAAATATGCGGAGCGCAACGGTGGGTATACGCGGATTGTGAAAATCGGCGCCCGTCGTGGCGATGCGGCTGAGATGGCCATCATCGAACTGCTGTAATTTTATTACACACAAAAAAGCAGCGTCCTGTTTACAGGGCGCTGCTTTTTTATTTTGGCGATTGATTGACACCCTCTGGCGGGTATGGTAAGATGAATTTGTTGTTTCTATGGAAAAGAAAGAGAGGGATACTATGGCGCAGGCGTTGCCGGTTCTATATTTCGTGATTCCTTGTTATGATGAAGAGAAGGTGTTGCCGTGCACGGCGCCGCTGTTTATCGAACAGTTGCAGCGGTTGCAGACCGCCGGTCGGATTTCCTCTGCCAGTCGGGTTTTGTTTGTCGATGACGGCAGCAAAGATAGCACCTGGGCGTGCATTGAGCGCATGGCCGCGGAACAAGAGGGCGTCGAAGGCGTCCGTCTGAGCCGCAACCGCGGGCACCAAAACGCTTTGCTGGCCGGACTGATGCAAGCCAAAGAGCGTGCGGACGTCACCATCAGTCTGGATTGCGACGGACAGGACGATGTCCGTGCGAGCGAGGCGATGCTGGCGGAATATGAGGCGGGCTGTGATGTGGTGTATGGCGTGCGAGCCAGTCGCCAAGCGGACGGTTGGTTTAAGCGCACATCGGCGCGCGCGTTCTATGGTTTTTTGCGTTTGATGGGGGCGGATAGCGTGTACAACCACGCGGACTACCGTTTGCTCAGCCGGCGGGCCTTGGAGGGGCTTGCGCAGTTTGGCGAGGTGAATTTGTTTTTGCGCGGTATGGTGCCGTTGGTGGGCTATCGCAGCAGCAGCGTGTATTACGAGCGCACCGAGCGCCTGGCCGGAGAGAGCCATTATCCCTTTCACAAAATGTTGGCGCTCGCGCTGGACGGCATCACCAGCTTGTCGGTGAAACCGCTGAAATGGATTACCGGCTTAGGGATGGGCGTGTTTTGTATCAGCCTTGTGATGATATTGTGGAGTATGGTGCGGCATTTTATTGGCGCGACGGTGTCCGGGTGGAGCAGTTTGATGTGCGTCGTTCTGTTCCTCGGCGGCGTGCAACTGTTGTGCGTGGGCGTGCTGGGTGAATACATTGGCAAAATCTATGCGGAGGTCAAGCATCGCCCGCGGTATATTGTGAGTGAAACAACTTTTTCAAAAGAGGAGCCGTGAAAAATGGCAAAGAAAATCGGGCGCCGTCGCCGCTCGCGGCTATGGCGCGTGGGCGCGCTGGTGATGGCGGTGGCTGTGGGGCTGGGTGCTTGGTGGCTGTGGCCGACGGCAGCGCGGCGGGTAGAGGCGCTGGAAAAGGTGGCGCCCCCTGCCTGGATACAACAAGACTTTATTCCGGTGGGCAAAGCGCGAACGGGTGCGCGGCTGGCGGATTATGCCGGTATCGTGATTCATTATGTGGGTAACCCCGGCACGACCGCTCGCAACAATCGCAATTATTTTGCGATGGAGGACACAAACGTCTGCTCGCATTTTGTGGTGGGGCTGGACGGAGAAATCGTTCAATGCCTGCCTTTGTGGGAGCGTTCGGCCGCGAGCAACCAGCGCAACCGGGACACCATCTCGATTGAAGTGTGTCACCCGGACGAGGGCGGGGCATTTAACGCCGCGACCTATGCGTCTTTGGTTCGGCTGGTGGCGTGGCTGTGCGACGTAGGAAGGCTGGACACCGCCGCTGTTATCCGGCATTATGACGTCACGGGAAAGGATTGCCCCCTGTATTACGTGCAAAATCCGGATGCGTGGGAGAGGCTGTTGTGGGATGTGGAAGCGCAGCGCGCAGACGGGTAGACGGCGGATGAAATTTGTTGTTTTTCTGTGAGCAAACGGGGGAAACCTCCTTGACAAGAGGGGGCAATAGAGGTATAATGTCATTGTTAAGAATAGCGTGTCGATATAAGTCAAAGGATATGGTTTTGAGGTTTCTACCCGCCCACCGTAAAGGGGCGAACTATCGATACGACAAAGGCCGCAAAGCGGCTTTTGTTGGCATGGATGGCAGAAACGGACAAGCCGTTTCTGCCTTTTTTTCGTATCTACCGAAGGAGGACGCATTTGTGCAGTTGTTAGAGGAGCGCATTCGCCGGGACGGCAAGGTGGCCGCGGGCAACGTTTTGCGTGTGGATGGATTTATCAATCATCAGTTGGACGTGGAGCTGCTGGAACAACTGGCTGCGGAGTTCCATCGCCGTTTTGCGGACAAGCCGGTGGACAAGGTGCTGACCATCGAAGCGTCGGGTATAGCAATTGCGTGTTTGGTGGCGCGTTTGTTTGGTGCGCCGCTGGTGTTTGCGAAAAAATCCAAGACTTCGAACATCCCCGACAGCGTATATTCCTGCCCGGTGAAATCCTTCACCCACGGCACGGTGAACCAGGTGATGGTTTCCCGCGAGTTTTTGAATGCAGGCGAGCGGGTTTTGCTGATTGACGATTTTCTGGCGCATGGCGAGGCGCTTAATGGCCTGATTGACATTGTGGAACAGGCGGGCGGCGAGGTTGTCGGCGCAGGCATATTGATAGAAAAGGCGTTTCAAGACGGCGGTGCGTATATCCGTGGGCGCGGGTATCGCGTGGAGTCGCTCGCGCGAGTGGCGTCCATGAGCGTCGAAGAAGGCGTGTGTTTTGCGGAAGACCCTGCGTAAAAGTGTATCCAACCGTCCTTGGACGGTCGAATAAAAAAACATTGGAGGAAAAGAGCATGAAAAAGATCTTGGCATTGGTTTTGGCCACGCTGATGGCCCTGTCTCTGGTGGCGTGCGGCAACACCGCTGGTGACAAATCGGATTTGAAAGTGGGTTTCATCTTCTTGCATGATGAAAACTCCACCTATGACAAAAACTTCATCGACGCCGCGGTTGAGGCTTGCAAAAACATGGGCGTAACCATGGTGCAGAAGACCCAGATTCCTGAGTCCAACGCTGCGTACGACGCCGCGGTTGAGCTGATCGAGGTCGAAGAGTGTGACATCATCTTCGCCGACAGCTTTGGTCACGAGTCGTTCTTGATGAAGGCGGCAGAGAAATATCCGGATGTGGAATTCTGCCATGCCACCGGCACACAGGCTCACACCAGCGAGTTGAAAAACTTCCACAATGCGTTTGCTTCCATCTATCAGGGCCGTTACATGGCCGGTGTGGTTGCGGGCATGAAACTCAACGAGATGATCAAAAACGGCAAAATCACCGCCGACAAAGCCAAAATGGGTTATGTGGGCGCCTTCACCTTTGCGGAAGTTATGTCCGGTTACACCTCCTTCTATCTGGGCGCCAAATCGGTTTGCCCGACCGTGACGATGGACGTTAAGTTCACCGGCAGCTGGTACGATGAGCAGTTAGAGAAACAGGCCGCGCAGGCTTTGATCGATGGCGGTTGTGTGCTGATCAGTCAGCACGCCGACTCCATGGGTTCTCCCACCGCGTGTGAGAACGCCGGTGTGCCGAACGTGTCTTACAACGGCTCCACGGCGGCTGCTTGCCCCGAAACCTTCTTGATTTCCTCTCGCATCAACTGGGTGCCCTATTTCGAGTACATGATCACCCAGGTTAAGAGCGGCAAATCCATTGACGTTGACTGGACCGGTACGCTGGAAAATGGCGCGGTTGCGTTGACCGATCTGGGCAAGAACGTTGCCAACGGCACCAAAGAGAAACTGGCTGAAGTGGAAGCTGGTTTGAAAGACGGCAGCATCAACGTTTTCGACACCAAGAACTTCACTGTGAAGGGCGAGACGCTGACCTCTTACAAAGCCGACGTCGACTTTGACGCCGAATACACCAAGGACACCGAAGTTATCGAAAACGGCGTGTTCTACGAGTCCAAACATCGTTCCGGCCCCTATTTCGATATCGAAATCGACGGCATCACGCTGTTGGATCGTAACTATGGCTAATATTTAACCGCAAGCAAGAAAGGCGGGGCACCAATCTGCCCCGCCTTGACTTGCTTTTATCGTGGTTCGTAATGTTGAACAATGGGTTGTGGAAGTTCTCACAACCCGCTGTTGAGAATTATGGAAAAGGAGGGGTTTGGTGGCAACGCAAGCGGCTATTGAACTGCGGAATATAACCAAAACCTTTGGGCATGTAGTGGCGAACAAAAATGTTTCGCTTACGGTTGCGCGAGGGGAAATTCTATCCATTTTGGGTGAAAACGGCAGTGGAAAAACCACCCTGATGAACATGATTTCGGGCATTTATTTTCCGGATGAAGGGGAAATTTTCATTGACGGGAAAGAGGCGGTGATCACCTCTCCCAAGGATGCGTTTGACTATAAAATCGGCATGATCCACCAACACTTCAAATTGGTGGACGTATTCAGCGCGACCGAAAACATCGTGCTTGGTCTCAACGAGGCGGGCAAATATAACCTGGAAGCCGCGGAGGACCGTGTTAAAACCATTTGTGAGCGGTATGGGTTTGAGGTAGAGCCGAAGAAAAAAGTTTATACAATGTCTGTGTCCGAAAAGCAGACGGTCGAAATCATTAAGGTGTTGTATCGTGGCGCGGACATCCTGATTTTGGATGAGCCGACGGCGGTGCTCACCCCCCAAGAGACGCAGAAATTGTTTGCGGTGTTGCGCCGCATGCGGGACGACGGCAAAGCCATTATCATTATCACCCACAAACTGCATGAGGTGCTCAGCCTGTCCGACCGTGTGGCGGTGTTGCGCAAAGGCGAATACATCGGGACGGTCAACACGGCCGAAACCAACGAAGCCGAACTGACCGAGATGATGGTCGGCAAAAAGATTGAATTAAACATCCACCGCAGCGAGCCGAAAAATACGGTGCCGCGGCTGGAAGTGCATCATATTGACTGCACCAACCGGGAGGGCGTGTTGGTGCTGGACGACGTGTCCTTCACCGCAAACAGCGGCGAGATTCTCGGCATCGCGGGCATTGCAGGATCGGGTCAGCGGGAATTGTTAGAGGCGATTGCCGGCTTGCAGAAGTTGGATAGCGGCGCGGTGCTGTATAACAACCCGCAAACCGGCAACATGGACAACCTGTGCTCAAAAACACCGTTGCAAATCCGTGAATTAGGCGTAAGGCTGTCTTTTGTGCCGGAAGACCGACTGGGCATGGGCTTGGTGGGCAACATGGACATTGTGGACAACATGATGCTGCGTAGTTATACAAAGGGCAAGGGCGTTTTCCTGGAACGCAAGCCCCCGAAAGAACTGGCGGAGCATATCATTGACGAATTAGAGGTGGTCACGCCGGGCGTGAACACGCCGGTGCGTCGTTTGTCGGGAGGCAACGTGCAGAAGGTTCTGGTTGGCCGTGAGATAGCGGCGGCGCCGACGGTGTTTATGGCGGCCTATCCGGTGCGAGGCCTGGACATCAACTCCTCCTACACCATTTACAATCTGCTCAACCAACAAAAAGAGCAGGGTGTGGCGGTGATTTTCGTGGGAGAAGATTTGGACGTGTTGTTGGAGTTGTGCGACCGCATTTTGGTTATCGGCTCCGGTCGTGTGAACGGCATCGTGGATGCGCGCACGGCGACAAAAGAAGAGATTGGTCTGCTGATGACCAAGACAGATGGAGGGAAGCAGAATGGCTGATACAACCGTTAAAAAGCATCGAGAACCACTCCTTCACATTGCCAAACGGGATGACATGGTGTGGTGGAAGGCGTGCCTTATCCGGCTGAGCGCTATTCTGCTTGCGTTGTTGCTGGTGGGCATCATTTCGTCGCTGCTCACAGGAGAAGGGTTCGGCGGCGTGTACAGCATTATGTTGCGCGGCGCGTTCGGCCGTATTTTCCAAGGAAAAACGAGTCTGTTGTGGCGCTTTTTCCAACAGACGGCGATTTTGCTTTGCTTATCTTTGGCTGTGACGCCGGCGTTCAAGATGCGTTTTTGGAACTGCGGCGCCGAGGGCCAGGCGCTTATTGGTGGTCTTGCTGCCATGGTGTGCATGATGAAGCTCGGCGGGAAAATGCCGGAATGGCTGCTGATCGTGGTGATTGTGGTTTTCAGTTGTTTGGCGGGCGCCGTGTGGGGTGTGATTCCGGCCCTGTTCAAGGCGCATTACAAGACAAACGAAACCCTCTTCACCCTGATGATGAATTACGTAGCGACACAGATTGTGGCCTATTATGTTTACTTAACGGGCAAAGGCTCCGGCATTATTCAGCCGGTGTCTACCGGCAACCTGCCGGTGATTGCTGGTTTACCGTATCTGCTGAACATTTTAATTGTGTGCGTGCTGATGGTTGTGCTGTTTGTGTATCTCAAATACAGCAAACACGGCTACGAGATTGCCGTTGTTGGCGAAAGTCAAAACACGGCACGGTATATCGGCATCCGCGTTAAGAAGGTGATTATCCGGACCATGCTGTTGTCCGGTGCCTTGTGCGGTGTGGCGGGCTTGCTGCTTGTGGCCGGCACCGACCATTCCATAAACACCAACACCGTCGGCGGGCAAGGCTTTACTGCGATCATGGTGTCGTGGCTGGGCCATTTCAACCCCTTTGTGATGGCGCTGATATCCGGGCTGGTTGTGTTCCTGCGCAGCGGCGCCGGCAAGGTGGCCGACTCCTTCTTCCTCAACGGCTCGTTTGCGGACATTGTGTCGGGTGTGGTCATTTTGTTCCTCGTAGGATGCGAATTCTTCATCCGCTATTCTGTTAAAATTCGTCGTGGCAAAAAGGGGGGTAACGCATGATAACCGCATTTATAAGCAGCGCGATTCCTCTGGGTGTGCCGTTGTTGTATGGCTCCACCGGTGAAATCGTGACCGAAAAATCCGGTCACTTGAACTTGGGCATCCCCGGCATCATGTATGTGGGCGGCATCGGCGGCGTTATCGGAGCCTTTTTATACGAACTTGCCTGTGGGAACGACATCGCTAACATGAATCCGGCGTTGGCGATACTCATTCCTTTGCTTTGCTCGATTGGCGGGGCGATTTTGATGGGCCTGTTGTATAGCTTTTTGACTGTCACCTTGCGCGTCAACCAGAACGTGACCGGTCTTGCGCTTACGACGTTTGGCATCGGACTCGGCAACTTTTTTGGTGGCTCGCTGATAAAACTGGTGGACAGCGACATGCCGTCCATTGTGTTGACAAAAACCAGTTCCTTTTTCCGCGCAAGCCTGCCGTTTGCCGACGATTTGGGCTGGTTTGGCGAGATTTTCCTGTCACACGATTTTCTGACCTATCTGTCCATTGTGGTGGCGCTGGTGGTTTCGTTTGTGCTCAACCGCACGCGCGTAGGGCTGAACCTGCGCGCTGTGGGTGAAAATCCGGCTACGGCGGATGCGGCGGGCATCCACGTCACGCGATATAAATACGTCGCCACTTGCCTCGGCAGTGCGATTGCCGGTTTGGGCGGGTTGCAGTACGTGATGGCGTATGCCAACGGTGTGTGGTCGAACGATGCGTTCGGTGACCGCGGCTGGATGGCGATTGCGTTGGTTATTTTCGCGCTGTGGAAACCCACGATGGCGATTTTCGGTTCCTTCCTGTTTGGCGCATTGTGTAACGCTAACAACTATATCAATGGTTTGGGCGATGCGACACAGGAGTTGTTTAAGATGTTGCCGTACGTGGTGACGATTATTGTGTTGGTCATCACCAGCATGCGCAAAAAACGCGAGCATCAACCGCCACAGGGGTTGGGCTTGCCGTATTTCCGGGAAGAGCGATAACCGCCGCCCGCAGAACAAACAGTATAAAAAAGCAGCCGCTTGCAAAATTGCAAGCGGCTGCTTTTTTATAGAAGATATTGGATTATTTAAGCAGTTGCCAGTTGCCTATGATGGGCAATTTTTTCGCTCGGCCTTGGCAAACCTGTACAATACCGACAATGGCGAGCGCCAAGAAGACTAAACCAACCAACTCTGCCAGCGTGGAGAGAAGGGTGATGTCCAGCATCTCGATGACGGTTTCGCAAAGAATCGTCCAAGCGAGGTCAAGGATAAAAAGGGCCAACCCCTGATTCGCGTGGAAGCGGGCATACGGCGAGTTTTTGCAAGCCAGCAAGGGCACCAAAAACAGGATGCCGAAATAAGCCAGCCATGCCGTCGGCTTAGCTTGTGCGATGTCGGCGGGGTCGAAGTTCAGGGTGTTCGGGTCGACGGGTGGTGCCGCGGGCTGTTCGGGTTGGGGCGCGTTCACGGACGTGCCGCAGGTGGCGCAAAAGTTTTGGTCATCCCCCAATGGGGCGCCGCAATGGGAACAAAAAGCCATAGTATTTCCTCCGTTTCGGATAAAGTTCGCGAGCCGCCCCCGCAAGGGCGCTCTTGGTTGGTAAGCATATATGTCGCGCACGGCGGCTATCCAATGACAACGAGCGGCCGTACGATGGTCAAACCGTAAGACAATCCGCGAGACGGGCAAACTGTTGCAGGGTTAATTCTTCGGCGCGTGCGCCGGCCGAGATGTCAGCGGATGCGAGTGCGGCGGCGAGCTGCTGTTTAGTATAGCCGGCAGAGGCGAGGGAGTTGACGAGCGTTTTTCGCCGTTGCCCGAATCCTGCTCGAATGAGGCGGAACATACATTTCTCGTCCTTCACGGCGCATGGCGGGGTAGGACGGATGGTCAGGCGGATAACCGCGCTATCGACCTGCGGCGCCGGCAGGAAACTGCCACGGGAGACAGAAAACAGCGTTTGGGCCTCGGCATAATACTGCACCGCGAGCGTCACAGCGCCGGCCTGGCGGGTGCCGGGTTGGGCACACAGGCGTTGCGCCGCCTCTTTTTGCACCATAACGGTGATGCTGGTTATCGGCAACCGACTTTCCAGCAGATTCATGATAATGGGGGAGGTAATATAATAAGGGAGGTTTGCACACACCGCGACCGGTCGTTCCCCGAACTCGTCGGTGAGCAGTTTGTGCAGGTCGATTTTCATGCAATCCCCCTGCACGATTTTCACGTGCGGGTGCTCGGCGAGCGTTTCGGCTAAAACGGGGGGCAGACGGTCGTCCAATTCAATAGCCACCACCTTGCCGGCGACCTGCGCCAACTCCCGCGTGAGCACGCCGATGCCGGGGCCGATTTCCAACACACCGGTGTCGGGGGTGGCGCCGCAGGCTTGTGCCATACGGGGGCAAACGGAGGGGTTGATGAGAAAATTCTGTCCTAGTTTTTTTGAGAAACGAAAACCGTGTCGCTCCAACAGCTCTCGGATATATCCCACATCCGTCAAGCGGGGAGCGGATGGCCCGTTTGTGTGCATACGCAGTCTCCTTTATCGTTTCGTCTTAACGCGTTGCAGGCGTTCGCGGCGGCGTCGGCGGTTGTGTACGATGTTCAGGGCGAGATAGCCTCCCGCCATGAGCACCAGCAACACCATACCGAGCCAAAACCACACCGAGGTGAAAAAGCCGGCCACGCCGCTCCATGCATACAACAGCCAGTTACGATTGAGGGTTTCGGAGGCGACCAAATTGACCTCGCCGATTTTTTGGTCGACGTTGACGATGAGTTCGACGGTGCCTAACACGGTGCCTTTTTCCACCGGGGCGTCAATTTCCTCGTTGTTCACGTGGATTTTTTTGATGATTTGGTCGGTATTGAGTCCGTTTTCCACCACGGTGGCGAACTCTCTTTCCGGCACCAGATTCAGGCGGTCGGTGTTCCACACCAGATTCACTTTCACGTTGGTGAGGATTTCGCTTTTTCCCAAAATGGTGCGATAGGTGAAATTGTTAAACGCCCAGCGTAGAAGCGTGCGCGTGTCGCGATAATGCAAGCCGGTTTCGCCGGTTGCGGTTTCTTCCGGACAGGCCAGCACGACCACCAAATACTCATAGCCGCTGTCCCGCGCGACCGATGCACAGGTGCGCCCTTCGTGTTCTGACAAACCGGTGCGGCTGTATACAAGCGGCCCATAGTAGAAGGTGCTGGATGCTTTGAGCAGGCTGTTTGCGGTTACGAGGGTGTGCGCGTTGCCGCCCGCCACCGGTTTTACGTTCACTTGGGAGCGCGCAACGAGAGATTCAAACGCAGAGAATTGTTGCGCATAGCGAATGATGCGGTACATATCCCGTGCGGTGGTGTATTGGCTGAGGGAATCTAGACCGGTGAGGTTAGCAAAGTGTGTGTATTCGCAGCCGATTTCCACGGCGAGGGCGTTCATACCGCTGACAAACGCTTCCACGCTACCATCGAGAGCATAGGCCAGGGTGGTTACGGCATCGCTGGCGCTTTGAATGAAGGAGGCGGCGAGCAGGTCGCGCATCGTCCACATTTCATTAAAGGCCATGTTAGCGGTGGGCACCCCAGTGCCGGCCACGTAGCGATTAAACATTTCCACGGTATAGGCGCCGGTGGCGGTGTCTATATCCAATCCCAAATCTTGTATCCGGTGCAAGGCGTACGCCACGACCATATAGCGCATCATGGAACCCGGAGCGTGAACGGCGTCGGCCGCTTTTTGATAAAGCACAATGTCGTTCTCCGCGTGATTGCCGAGGTTGACCAGAATGGCGGATTCGGCGTATATGGTGCTGCCTTCCGGCAAGGTGTATCCCGGGGAATGGGCGCCGGTGTCGGCATAGGCGGGCAAGGCCACCCCTGCCAGAAGGGAGAGGCACACAATCGGTATAAAAAGTAGGCGAAATAGGTTTCGTTTACACATAGACATTCTCCATTGTTATGACTTGTTTGGATGTAGAGAAGGTGTGGCACGACCACTTACTATCATTGTACCACACACAGGGCGCTTGGCACAAGAGTTGTTGGAAAAATTCTTATATTTCGGCAAAACGTGACTTGCGTGGGGGTGTTGCGGGCGGGAGTGTCGAGTGGGGGTATTTCGCACGCAAAAGAATTGAGCGCGAGAGGCATAAATTTCCACAACGCTCTTGCAAATCGGGGTAGTTTGCGGTAAAATAGCCTTGTAATGCGCTGGACGCAACAGAAAAGGAGTGTATATATCATGTCTATGGAAGTGTTGGTGGAAACCTCTGCCCGCCACGTGCACGTGTCGCAACAGGATTTGGACACGCTGTTTGGCAAAGGGTACACGTTGACGAAGAAAAAAGATTTATCTCAGCCCGGTCAATTTGCTTGTGCGGAGCGGGTGGATATCGTAGGCCCGAAAAAAACGCTTGCCGGCGTATCCATTTTGGGTCCGGTTCGTCCGGACACGCAGGTGGAATTGTCCCTGACAGATGCGCGCTCGATTGGCGTGGCTGCTCCGGTGCGTGAATCCGGCGACATTGCCGGTTCCGGCGCGTGTAAAATCGTCGGTCCGTGCGGCGAGGTGGAGATTGCTGCGGGTGTCATCGCTGCCAAACGGCACATTCACATGACCACGGCAGACGCCGCCCGCATGGGCTTGGTGGACAAGCAGGTCGTATCGGTCAAGATGCCTTCCGATGGCCGTGCGGTGGTGTTTGGTGACGTGGTTGTGCGCGTCAGCGATTCGTATGCGCTGGCGATGCATATCGACACAGACGAATCCAACGCAGCGGGCGCCGCCCCCGGCACGATGGGCGAAATCATTAAATAAAACAAAAAAACACAAAAGCCACCCGGCACAAAAGCGCCGGGTGGCTTTCTTTTTACAATAATGGCATTTGGTGTTTTTCGCAATCCGCGACCATCTCGGCCGGCCAGACCGATACCTGCACCTCGCCGATGTGCGCCTTTTCCAAAAGAAGCATACATAGGCGGGATTGCCCGATGCCGCCGCCGATGGTCAGGGGCAGCGTTTCCTGCACGATACCCTGGTGATACGGGAATTGCAGGCGGTCCTCGGTGTGGGTGAGGGCGAGCTGTTCACGCAGGGTGTGGGCGTCTACGCGGATGCCCATGCTGCTGATTTCCAGCGCATGGCCGCGCACCGCATCCCACAACATCAGGTCGCCGTTGAGCCGCCAGTCGTCGTAATCGGGCGCTCGCCCATCATGCGGCGTGCCGCTTTTGAGTGGGTGCCCGATTTGCATGATAAAGACGGTGCCGTATTCGCGTGTGATGGCGTCCTCTCGCTCTTTTCCGGTCATGTCGGGGAATCGATCTTCCAACTCCTGCGCGGTGATGAAATACACCGTTTCGGATATGGAGGTGGTGAGCAGCGGATATTTTTGTTGCAATAGACGGTTGGTGTCCGCGATGGCCTTGGCGATGCGGCGCACCATGGTTTTGAGGTGGTCGAGTGACCGTTGTTCCGGGGTGATGACCGCCTCCCAATCCCATTGGTCGACAAAGATGGAGTGGGTGTTGTCCATGTCGTCGTCGCGACGAATGGCGTTCATGTCGGTGTACAAGCCCTCTCCCGGCTGAAACCCATAGCGCGCGAGGGCGAGGCGTTTCCACTTGGCGAGGGATTGCACCACTTCGGCGTGGGTTTCGCCCATGCTTTTGATGGTGAAATCCACCTTGCGCTCCACGCCGTTTAAGTCGTCGTTGATGCCCATGCCGCTGGTAACCAGCACCGGGGCGGTGACGCGTTCCAGGTGCAGCGCTTGGGCCAACAACACCTGAAAGGTGTCTTTAATCATTTTAATGGCTTGTTGTGTTTCCCGCAACCCCAGTTTTGGGGTATAGCCGGGAACGAATTGACAGGCGCTCATAGCGAATCAACTCCTTTGTAGAGGGAGAATATAGGGGGCGTGCGTCGGGTGGCCGTTCCCGGTCAGCGGATGCTGCCGACGGTGCGGGGGAACAGCTGCACGTCGCGGATGTTGGACACACCGGTGACGTACATGATGATGCGCTCAAAGCCGAGGCCAAACCCGGAATGAGGCACCGAGCCGAACCGCCGCAAATCCAAATAATCGCGATAATCTTCGAGGCGCATTTGACGCTCTTCCATGGCGGCGAGCAGTTTATCGAGGTCGGCCTCGCGCTCGGAACAACCGATGATTTCGCCCACGCCGGGCACCAACAGGTCGGTGGCGGCGACGGTCTTGCCGTCGGGGTTTTGCTTCATATAGAAAGATTTAATATCCTTGGGGTAGTTGGTGACAAACACCGGCTTTTTGAACACTTGCTCGGTGATGTAGCGCTCGTGTTCGGTTTGCAGGTCACATCCCCAGGAAACCGGGAATTTAAAATCGGCATCCGCTTTTTCCAACAGGGCGATGGCGTCGGTATAATCCAACACCTGGAAGTCGTTGTCGACGACGCTTTTGAGTTTATCCCGCAAGCCGGCCTCGAAGAACTTTTCAAAGAAAGCGAGCTCGTCGGGGCAGGTGTCCATGACGGCGCGGATGATGTATTTAATCATGTCCTCGGCGATTTCGATGATGTCCGGCAACTCCGCAAACGCGACCTCCGGCTCGACGTGCCAGAACTCGGCGACGTGGCGGGGCGTGTTGCTGTTTTCGGCGCGGAAACTGGGGCCGAAGGTGTAGATTTTACCAAAAGCCATGGCGGCCATTTCGCCTTCCAACTGGCCGGACACGCTCAATCCGGCGCGTTGGCCGAAGAAATCGTCCGCGTAATAGTCCTCGGGGGATTTGTATTCGTTGGAATAGCCGATGGTGGTCACCTTAAACATTTCGCCGGCGCCTTCGCAGTCGCTGGCGGTGATGAGCGGGGTGTTGACGTAGACGTAGTTGTTTTGTTGGAAATAGCGGTGAATGGCGTCCGCCATCACCGAGCGCACACGGAAAATTGCGTTAAAGGTGTTGGTGCGCACCCGCAGATGCGGAATGGTGCGGAGAAATTCCAGTGTGTGCCGTTTTTTTTGCAGGGGATATTCCCCGGGACAGGTGCCGAGCACGGTCACGGCGGAGGCGTTAATTTCCACGCCGTTACGTTCGCTGGCAACCAGCGTGCCGTCCACCCGCAAAGCGGTGCCGATGGGCATATAGTCGCTCACCTGAGGCAACACCTCTTTATCCAGCACGATTTGCAGATGTTTGAGGCTGGTGCCATCGTTGAGCTCCAAAAACGCCACGTTTTTGGAATCGCGGGAGGTACGCACCCAGCCGCAAACGGTGACCGTTTGCCCGATATAGGTTTTGTCGGTGTAGAGTTGTTTAATGTCGATGTGTTTCATACAGCACACGCTCCTTTTTGGTATCGTTAGTATATGCAAAGAAAAATAAAAAAGCCATTCGTCCCATGTATTAGGACGAACAGCTGAAAATGTCCGTGGTGCCACCTAATTTTATCCGCTGATTAGCGAACCTCTCTGCTTCTGACAAAGCATAGCCTGTAACGCGCGGCATGCGGCGCCCCTACTGCCCCGGGTGGGGGTTCAGTTTGCAACTCGGGAGTGTTATTCACATGGTTGCCTGTCCGCCGGGCTTACACCATCCCCGGCTCGCTGAGGGGGCTGAGCCATGCTACTTCTCTCCGTCACGGTTTTTTATTACAGTAGCATAAAAATGCGCGTTTGTCAAATGTTTTTCCTACGGCCGGCTTTCCATTCATGGAACGGCAAAGAGACGAGCACGCCAACTGCCATCAACGCTGCCCAAACCAGGATGAGCCCGCCCCATCCGATGGAGCTGACAGCGCCGGCAAAAATTGTCGAGGAGACGGATGCTGCGAGATAACTGAGGAAATCCAGAAACCCGGTTGCGGTGGAGACCATGCCGGTTTCTCGCAGGCTGGGGCAATAACAACTCCACAGCATGGAAGCAGCGCCGTCGGCGGCAAAGATGGCCAGCACCAACAGCACGATGTGCGGGATAGGGGCTGCCACGAAATAGAGCGCTGTAAAGCAAACGGCAGACAGCACAAAAAACAGCAAAACCGCTTTATGTATGTTGTGACCGAGGCGTTCGTATATAAACACCGCGGCGAAGGCGTTGAAAGAGATGATGAGGGTGGCGATGGAGAAAATCAGTGCCGCCTGTTCGGAGGAATAGTGCAGATGTTGCGCCAGATAGGTGGGCAACCAAAACACCACGGTGGTGCGCACCACGCCGGTGACGAGAGCCACAACGGAAAATTTAACAATGTGATGCTGCAAAAGCGCCCACACGCCGCCGGTGGACGCAGGAGCGTCTGCCTCGGCGACCTCTTTGCGAGCGGAGGCAGATTGGATGATGCCGTGGCGTTGCATTAGGCAGAAAGCAGCAAAAAACACGATTCCCATAACAACCAATAGGGCGCCGCTGGACACAAAGACGCCTTGCCACGCCAAAAACATGGCCAGCACGCCCGCCAGAGGGGAGCCGAAGAACGACGAAAAATTATAGCCCAGGCTGCAACGCGGGGCGTATTGTGGGTCCACGTTTTCCGCGACCACTTTGGTCATGGGGCCGTATATCATGGACAAGCAAAACGCGGTAAAGCCATAGGCTATGTTGGCCACGCCGGGTGTGTTTGCGACCAACGGGAACACCACGGTTCCCGCCCCGGCGAGCAGGAGCCCCAAACTAATCATATACTTGGGAGAAAGGTGGTCGCCGATAGAGCCGTTAATCAGTTGGCCGAAGGCGTAGACGATAAAATAGATAGAGGAGAGGGTGCCGATTTGGCCTGCGGTCATAATGCCTTGTGCGGTCATTTGTGGGGTGACGGTGCTGAGAATGTTGCGCGCCACATACACGGCCAAATAGGCTATCGCACAAAGTGTGCCCAACAAAACGGCGTTGTGAATTTTTATGGCTTTTTCGGTGGGTTGTGTTTTGACTTCTGTTTCCATGACGGCGCCCCCCCTTTTTTGCATTCAAACAAGAATAGCATACTCTGGTTGTGTTGTCAATGAAAATAGGCAAAAACGCCGCAAAAAGGAGAATGTGCAAGAAGCGTGTCATAGACAGATGGGGTGTGCGCAAAAAATAATTCATAAGAAAACGGCTATACTATACGAAACGGTCACCTTGCTATGTGTATGCACCTTGTCGAAAAACAAAAAAAGATTGCCAAAAGTGGGGGAGTGTGCTATAATGACCGTGCATAGTCGGGGGATGTTTTTCGCCGGCTATTGCGCTTTGAACAGAATAGCAGACAAAGAGCGTGTCACCGGCTGCTTTCGGTGGCAGACAACCGCCCTTCTTCGCACAGCGAGGGCGCCGCGGTGTGGCTCTTCGATACACACAACAAGGGAGAAAAGGAAAACGCTATGGTTTGTAAAGAGTGCGGAAAGAAAATAAAGGACGGCGTGGACGAATGTCCGCGTTGTGGTGCTCAGCAGACGCCCGACACAGAGCCGAAAATGGTTAGCTTGGGGGCAATCAAAGCCTCGCAGGACAGAAAGCGCCCGCCGCTGAGCAAAAAGCAAAAAATCACCCGCATTGTGGTGATAGTGGTGGCCGCGTTGTTGGCGTTGCTGATAGCGGTCGGCTCGATTTTATACGCCTACATGGTTGGTCGTGTGGACCGCGTCAGCGATTTGAGCGGGGACATGGGCATCAACAGCGAGTTGCCGACAAACGGCGTGCAAAACATTGCGCTGTTCGGACTCGACACCCGCACGAACAACGATAGCGGTCGCTCCGACTCTATGATTATTTTGTCCATCGACCGCACGCATAATAAGATAAAAATGACCTCGCTGGCGCGAGACTCTCTGGTGGCGGTGGAAGGCCACGGTCGGATGAAGCTGACCGAGGCGTGGGCCTATGGCAAAGCCAACCTGGCGATTAAAACCATCAACCAGAATTTCGGCATGAACATCACGGACTATGTGTACGTCAACTTCTTTGAGTTTGCCGACATTATTGATTATGTGGGCGGCGTGAATATCGACGTGTCCGCGGCGGAAAAACAGGTTATGAATACGCACTATGTGTCGTGGATTCAGCGATATGGCATTGATTGCCCGCGCATCACGCAGACCGGCATGCAACGCCTCAATGGCGGCCAAGCGCTGGCGTACAGCCGCAACCGCTACACAGGCAGTGACGTGGAGCGCGGCGGCCGGCAACGCGAGGTGCTCACGGCGCTGTATGACGAGGTGAAAACCTTGTCCTGGACCAAATTCCCGTCGCTCATCTCCAAGGTGCTCAGCATGTGCCACACCAACCTTACCAACGGCGAGTTGCTGAGCATCGCCAGCTGGGCGCTCACCAAACAGCCGACGATCGAGAATTTCAGCCTGCCGGATGAGGAGTGCGACGCCTGGGGCGGCACGACGTCTCCGTATGGCTGGGTTTGGATTTACGATATGAACGTGGCGACCGCGGTGCTGCACGATTTCATTTATGAAACCAGCACGGATATGGACTCGGTTTCGGCGCAGGTCACCGACCCGATTGCCAAGAAAACCAAAAAGAAGACGACCACCACCACGACAACAACAAAGGGCAGCACAACCACCACGACCACCACGACGACGCAAGCAAGCGAGACGTCCTCTACCAATGTAACAGAAACGACCTCAGCCGTGTCCGAGGAGTCTACCACGGACACAGTGACCACCACGACGACCAACCAAGACAACCCACAAGACCCCCTTGACCCGCTGGGATAAGCGAGGGGAGCAGACAGAAAGGACTATATCATGGATACTTCTGCAATGAAACCGTTCTATGGTTTTGTGAAACGTGTATTAGATATGGTGATTTCCGCACTGGCGCTTATTGTGCTGGCTTTGCCGATGTTGGTGATAGCCTTATTGGTGCGCAGAGATGGCGGCCGCGCTATTTACGCGCAGGCCCGCGTCGGAAAAAACGGAAAGACTTTTCACATTTACAAATTCCGCAGCATGAAGCCAAACGCCGAGCGATTAGAGGATTTTCTCACGCCGGAAGAATTGGCAGAGTACAAGAAAGAATATAAACTCGCGCACGACCCGCGCATCACGCGCATCGGCAACATCCTGCGCAAAAGCAGCTTGGACGAGCTGCCCCAGCTCATAAACATTTTGCGAGGCGATATGAGTTTGGTGGGCCCGCGCCCCTTGTTGGCGAGCGAGTTAAAGGGCAACTATACCGAAGAGGAGCAAAAGCGCCTGCTGTCGGTGCGCCCGGGCTTGACGGGCTATTGGCAGGCGGCTTTCCGCAACGAATCCTCCTATCAAACAGGCGATAGACAACAACAGGAATTGTATTATATCGGGCGGGTCACGTTCGCCATGGACGTCAAAATTCTGTTTATGACAGTTAAACGTGTATTTTCCGGGAAGGGAGCGGTTTAAGAATGAAACGCTACGATTATCTCATTGTCGGTGCCGGTCTGTTTGGCGCGGTGTTTGCGCGCGAGGCGATGAATCGTGGGAAGACCTGCCTGGTCGTGGACAAATGCGACCACGTGGCCGGAAATATTTACACAAAAGAGGTCGAGGGCATTGACGTGCACGTATACGGCGCGCACATTTTCCACACCTCCAACAAACAGGTGTGGGACTATGTGCAGCAGTATGCGGAGTTTAACCATTACGTCAACACCCCCTTGGCGAATTACAAGGGCGAACTATTTAACATGCCCTTTAACATGCACACGTTTTATCAAATGTGGGGGGTGACCACCCCCGCGCAGGCGCAGGCGAAGATTGCCGAACAGCGCGCGGTTATCACCGACGAACCCAAGAACCTGGAAGAACAGGCGATTTCTTTGGTGGGTACAGACATTTATCAAAAACTGGTCAAGGGCTACACCGAAAAACAGTGGGGGCGTTCCTGTACCGAGTTGCCGAGCTTTATCATTCGGCGTCTGCCGGTGCGCTACATCTTTGATAACAACTATTTCAACGACCCCTATCAAGGCATTCCGAAAGAGGGCTACACCGCGATGGTGGAGCGTCTGTTGGAGGGGGCGGACATCCGCCTGAACACCGATTA
>JAFPCP010000001.1 GCA_017423825.1 Clostridia bacterium
CTCCCAGCTGAGCTATACCCCCATATGTTCTCTCGAACGGGTTTTATAATAACAGACCTATATCAAAAAGTCAAGCCTTTTTTAAAAACTTTCCAAAAAATTATAAATTATAAAAATTTTTGGGCCGGGTTGCAAAAAATGTCTGTTTAGGTTATAATGAAAAGGTAAATTGCAAAAAATGAAAGGCAGGTGGTTGTCATGGATAATAGTGTTGTTCCTCCTCGAACTATAAACATTGCGAATAAGAGACGGGCTATGTTCTGTGATGTGCGCCTGCAAGTGTTTCCTGACTTATAAGAGCTGGGGTTTTGTGTTGCATGGGCGTGTGTTGCGGACCGTCTTGCCTGTCAAGGTTAGGAGGTCTTTTTTATGTCAGAAGAAAAGAATGTGTTTTCCTATTCTGGTGAAGAGATGGTGTCCGTTTCGCACGCCTTAAATGAACTGGACGCCTTGATACGCAGTCGTCGACCGATGGCTGAGCTGAGACAAGAACTCGAATCGTATCATGACAGCTTTTTGGCGGATGCGCTTACCCGGTTATCTCCGGCCGGGCGCCAGCGTTTATATCGCATTTTGGGGCAACAGCGCATGAGTGACGTTTTTGCCCATCTGGAAAACGTAGAGGACTATATTGGCGAGCTGGACGATGAGCGGGCGGCGGACGTTATCCAGGGCATGGATGCCGACGATGCGGTGGACGTGCTGGAAGAGCTGGATGAGGACAGGCGCGCGCGGCTGATGGAATTGATGGATGCAGATGCGGCTGAGGACATACAACTCATCGATTCGTACGATGACGATTGTATTGGTAGTTGCATGACCACCAATTATGTGGCTATCGCCCGCACTCTCACGATAAAGCAGGCGATGCGCACCTTGGTGCGGCAGGCGGCGGATAACGACAATATATCGGTTTTATACGTGCTCGAAGAGGACGGAACCTTTTATGGCGCCATTTCGTTGAAAGATTTAATCATCGCGCGTAAAGATGTTTGCTTGGAAGAGCTGGTGGTAACGGCATATCCGTTTGTGTATGCTGCGCAGTCGGTGGAATCTTGCATTGAGCAACTCAAAGACTATTCGGAAGATTCCATTCCCGTGTTGGGTGAGGACCGCCGGTTGTTGGGTGTTATCACCGCGCAGGATTTGGTGGAGGTCGTGGATGATGCGCTGGGCGAGGACTATGCGCGTTTGGCCGGTTTGACCGCCGAGGAAGACCTGGAAGAACCTCTGGCAATGAGCGTGCGTAAACGGTTGCCTTGGTTGATCGTGCTGTTGTTTTTGGGGTTGGGTGTTTCGACGGTAGTCGGGGCTTTTGAGAGCGTGGTCAGTAGTTTGACCTTGATTGTTTGCTTCCAGTCGTTGATTTTGTCAATGGCCGGCAACGTGGGCACGCAATCGCTGGCTGTCACCATCCGGGTGCTGATGGATGAAAATCTTACTCCGCGTCAGATTGTTTCCTTAGTATGGAAAGAATTGCGGGTAGGTTTTTGCAACGGCATGCTTATGGGTGCTTTGTCCGTGCTGTGTATCGGCGCGTATATTTGGTTGCTCAAAGGCAATGACGCGGCCTTTTCTTTCGCGGTGTCTGGTTGCATCGGTTTGGCGATGTTGTTGGCGATGACGGTGTCGAGTCTTACCGGCACGGTTATCCCGCTGCTTTTCAAGAAATTGCGCGTCGATCCGGCGGTAGCGTCCGGACCACTTATCACCACATTTAATGACTTGGTAGCGGTGGTGGTTTACTACGGCATGGCGTGGTTGCTGCTGATACGTGCGTTGCCGTTTGCAGGATAGGTTGCATTTCTTATATAGTTTATAGGGAGGATGTAAAATGAATATAGTTGTGGCACAATCGGGCGGCCCTACGGCCGCTATCAACGCCTCTTTGTTAGGCGTTTATAAGCAGGCGCGGCAATGGCCCGATGTGAATACAGTGTACGGCGCAAAAAATGGAATTGAAGGTATTTTGAAAGACGATTTACTTGACCTTGATACGTATCTTTCCACGCAAGAAGCGCAGACGCTACTCCGGCAGACGCCGTCCTCTTTTTTGGGCTCCTGCCGCTATAAATTGCCATCTGCCGCGTCACAACCAACCGTATATGAAACCATTCGCCGTGTGTTGGAACAGCACGATATTGGTGCTTTTTTCTACATAGGCGGGAACGATTCGATGGATACGGTGGATAAACTGTCGGCATATTTCGCGCAGGTGGGGTGTTCGATTCAGGTGATGGGTGTGCCGAAAACGATCGATAACGACCTTGTGCATACCGACCATACACCGGGATACGGTTCGGCGGCGAAGTTCATATCTACCGCTATGATGGAAATGATTCGGGATGCCGCGGTATACGATTTGCCGTCGGTGTTGATAGTAGAAATCATGGGACGGGACACCGGTTGGCTGACGGCTGCGTCCGCTTTGCCTTGGCTAAACGGGGAGCAGGCGCCGCATTTGGTGTATTTGCCGGAGGTTCCGTTTACGGCCGATGCCTTTTTGGCGGACGTGCGACGGATGCAAAAACAAACAAACACGGTTATCGTAGCTGTGTCCGAGGGCGTGACCTTGGAGGAGTTGTCGGCGTTTCAGTCGGGTGACGTGGACGCTTTTGGCCATAAATATTTATCCGGCATCGGTAAATGTCTGGAAACATTGGTGAAACAGAAAATCGGCTGTAAAGTGCGTTCTGTGGAACTGAACGTGTTACAGCGCTGTGCGGCGCATTTTGCTTCGGATACCGATTTAACAGAGGCGGAACGCGTCGGCGCGGCGGCTGTGGAAGCAGCTCGGGCGGGAGCGACCGGACAGGTCGCCATGCTACAACGGACGGGGGATGCTCCGTATGCGGTGACCACCGCTTGTGTGCCGGTGTGTGAGGTGGCAAACCATGTGAAATACGTCCCTCGCGATTGGATTAACCAAGAGGGCAATCGCGTGACCGAAGAGGCGCTGGCTTATATCCGCCCCTTGGTGATGGGGGAGCCGGCGCTGCACACAGAAAACGGTATGCCCCGTCAGTTGCGCATTAAATAAAAAATCAAAATCCACTCGCAAAGCATGCAGGTGGATTTTTTATATTTTTTTCAAAAAATACTTGACAATTGTTTTTTAAGCGTGTATACTAACATTGTAATCATTACAAACTGGAAATGATTACAAGAAAGGAGGGCAGAATGCAATATCAAGAAATAGCGAAAATGCTTTCTTCGCGGGGCATACGCCCAACGCAGCAACGCTTAGCGGTGTATGATTATTTATTACAGCACCGCACACATCCGTCAGCAGACACCATTTATGGCGCGCTGATAGAGCAAAACCCGACCTTTTCGCGTACCACGGTTTATAATTCTCTGCACACTTTGGTGCAAGCCGCTTTGGTGAAAGAATTGACCATGGACACGGAGGAACGACATTACGACGCGGATATACGTCCTCACGGACATTTCCATTGTCGGCAATGCGGGGAGATAGCAGACATCCGTTTGGATGGGGATTTGTTACAGGCGCTGCGTCCGGCCGGTTACACGGTGCAGGAGCAGGAAGTGTATTTTAGTGGGTTGTGTCCTGCCTGTGGAGAGGCAACCGGCAAATAAGTTGATTTTTATTATTATGATTTTATGGAGGGTATGAAAATGAAAAAGTTTGTTTGCAGTGTATGTGGATATGTTCATGAGGGAGATGTGGCTCCGAATGTGTGCCCGGTCTGTGGTGTAACGGCGGAGAAATTCACCGAACAAAGCGCAGAGCGCGCTTGGGCTGCGGAGCACGTTGTTGGCGTGGCGCAGGGCGTGGATCCGGAAATCATCGAGGGCTTGCGCGCAAATTTCAACGGCGAGTGCTCGGAGGTTGGCATGTATCTGGCGATGGCGCGCGTGGCGCATCGCGAGGGGTATCCGGAGATCGGCCTGTACTGGGAAAAAGCTGCCTATGAAGAGGCGGAGCATGCGGCTAAGTTCGCGGAACTTTTGGGCGAAGTGCTGACCAACAGCACCCAGAAGAACCTCGAAATGCGCGTGGACGCCGAGTGTGGCGCCACCGAGGGCAAGTTTGAATTGGCTAAACGGGCCAAAGAGTTGGGCCTGGATGCGATTCACGATACGGTGCACGAGATGGCGCGCGATGAGGCGAGACACGGCAAGGCATTTGAGGGTCTGCTCAACCGTTATTTCAAATAAGCAAAAAACGCATGAACAAAGGGTTTTTGCATAACGAATAAAAGAGGCACGGAGCGAATGCTCCGTGCCTCTTGCGTTTGCTATGGTTTTCTATCAAGCCATCAGATCTTTCTGCTCGTACAATTCGCAGAAATCGCTGAAATAGGGATTTTCCCAAGTGTTGCCGTCGGTGGTTTCGTAAGACACAATAATGGCTTTGAAATGCGCGATGTTATTGTTTTGCATCAGGGGGTAGCCGACGTCCTTGCCGTAACTTTCGCCGGGGGCGAGGTCTATGTTGCTGTACGTCACCTGGTCAATATAATCAATGCCGTCGTGTGTGTGGCTGCGTATTTTCACAGGGCGTTTGTTTTTATCCCAAGCGGCGAAAGCCACGTGCACGTTGGAAATGGTTTGTTCCGTGTTGTTTTTCATCACGATTTGCAACATATCGGGATAGAGGTTCTTTTTATCCTCGCTCTGCACGAGATATTGGCTTTCGATGATGCCGATGTTCTGCTCTTTTATGGTTTTGTCCAATTCGGCTTGTTTCAAGGTCTCAATTTTGGCGGTGTCTTCAATCAGGTCGAGCCCGCTTGTATATTCTTCGGTGGAAATACGCATATCATAGTCGAATTTTTGACCGCTGTAGGCGGTTTCGAAGGCTGAATAGTATGGGTTTTCCCATTTTTGTCCTTCTTGTGTTTCAAAGGAAACGACGATAGCTTTAATGCACAGGATGCTGCTGAGGGTTGCATCCTTTGACAGGGGCAACCCTTTTCCTCGTCCGTAGACGCGACCGCTCAGCAGGTGGATATCGGTTAACGTGTGCTTTTGGACAAAAGCGCCTTCCGTTGTGTCGGTTGCGGATTTGATTTGCACAGGTTGTTTTTTCAAATTCCAAGCCACGTAAGCGATTTCCACGGATGTGACGGTTTGAGTGGTGTTATTTTTCACCACAGCCTCCAACAAATCCGGATAGGCTTCTTTGTCTTTATTATCTTGCACGAGATATTGTGTACTGAAAACTGTCATCGGCTGTTTGTTCAGCAGCTCTTCGAATTCGGTTATGGTAATCCCGTCTTCTTGTTTGTTGCAGCCGGCGAAGGCCAGCGCGGTTGCCAAGGCGAGAACAAAAGAAACGATTCGCTTCATACGGGGCCTCCTCAAAAAACGTTACTAGGAAGATTATATCTTTTTTGAATACGTTTGTCAACCGAAAACCGCGCGGCTGAAAAAGGTGAATTTTATGGCGTGGGCAAGGCGCGCGGGTGTGTTTTTTTGTAAAAATAACTGGATTTTTCGTGCGTTTTACAGTACAATAGAAACATAACGGATGGAAAGAGGATGGATGCGCATGGAACGGTTGTTGGTGATTGACGGAAACAGTATCGTCAACCGCGCTTTTTACGGTGTAAAAGCACTCACCACCCGCGATGGTCGGTATACCAATGCCATTGTGGGCTTCTTGAATATTTTAGCCCGTTTAGAGGCGGTCACCGAGGCGGAAGGGGTTGTGGTGGCCTTTGACGTGCATGCCCCCACTTTCCGGCATGCGGTATATGCGGATTACAAAGCCGGACGCAAAGGCATGCCGGATGAGTTACGCCAACAGATGGCGCCGCTGAAAGCGATTTTACAGGCGATGGGTTTACATCTTGTGGAACAGCCGGGGTATGAGGCGGACGACATTTTGGGCACGCTTGCACAGGCGACGGCACAAGCCGGTGGCGTTTGCTATGTTGCCACGGGTGACCGCGATTCGTTGCAGTTGGTGGACGAGGGCGTCACGGTTTTGTTGGCAACAACCAAAATGGGACACCCCGAAACGGTGGTATATGACCGCCAGGCGATTGTGGAAAAATACGGGTTACAGCCGGAACAGCTTATCGACCTGAAAGCCCTGCAAGGGGATGCGAGCGATAACATTCCCGGTGTGCCGGGTGTCGGGGAAAAGACGGCGTTGGATTTGTTGCAACGGTTCGGCACGTTGGATGCGATATACACACAGTTGGAAACGTTGGATATTCGGGACAGTCTGCGCGGCAAGCTGGCTGCCGGCAAGGATAGCGCCTACATGAGTCGGGAGTTGGGCACCATTTGCCGCGCGGTTCCTATGGAAACCGACCCGGCACGGTTTGTTAAGAGGCCGGTACAACGCTCGGAATTGGCGGCTTTGTTGCGAGATTTGGAATTGTATAAATGGTTGGAGAAACTCGGCCTGAGCGACCAACTGACGCAACCGACCGCGGCGGCTGATGAGACGGCCGTGCCCACTTTGCCGATAGAGGGCAACGAAGCGTTGGAGGACGTGTTGGCGATTGCTGAGCGCACCGGCCGAATCGACTTGTTGGCGGATATCGTGCAAGGTGACGTGCGTGGTGTCGGTTTATCGGTGGAGGGGCGGCTGGCCCGCGTGGAGCGTTTGGCGCCGTCTTTTGACCGGTTGTTGCACCTGTTTGCCGACCCGACGATAGAAAAACGTACCCACGACAGCAAGTCGCTGTTTCGTGTGTTGACAGCGGCCGGCATAGAGCCCGCGGGTTTTGTGCTGGATACGGCGTTGGCAGCCTATTTGCTCAATCCGCTGTCGTCGGATTATTCGCTGACCCGATTGATGCAGGAGCAAAATGTGGCCGTCACAGAGGACGCGCTGGCGGGATTTTCTGTACTGGCGGACCGCTTGACAGACGCGGTGCATGAGCAGGGCTTGTGGGCGCTTCTCACCGAGGTGGAACAGCCGCTGGCGTTGGTGCTTGCTTCGATGGAAAACGAGGGCGTGGCAGTAGATAGAGATGGCATTGTGGCTTTTGGACAGGAATTGTCCGCCCGCATCGCGGATTTGCAGACCTCTATTTGGGAGCAAGTAGGGTATACGTTCAATTTGAATTCGCCGAAGCAACTGGGCAAGGCGCTGTTTGAGGATTTGGGGTTGCCCGCCGGTAAAAAAACCAAGTCCGGCTATTCTACTAGTGCAGACGTGCTGGAAAAATTGCGGGACGTTCACCCGGTGGTAGCTGGGCTGTTGGAATATCGCACGCTCACCAAACTCAACGGCACCTATTGCGAGGGGCTTTTGAAGGAAATCGGTGCGGATAATCGCATTCGCTCGGTATTCAACCAGACAGAAACCCGCACCGGGCGCATTTCGTCGTCCGAGCCGAATTTGCAAAACATTCCCGTGCGCTCGGAATTGGGGCGGCAAATGCGTCGGTTCTTCCGCGCGCGTCCCGGTTGGGTGCTGTGCGATGCGGATTATTCGCAGATTGAATTGCGCGTTTTAGCGCACATGGCGCAAGAGCCCACCATGCAACAGGCTTTCAACACAGGCGAGGACATTCACCTGTCCACCGCTGCACAGGTGTTTGGTTTGCCGAAACAGCAGGTGACACCGGAACTGCGGTCGCGGGCCAAGGCGGTGAATTTCGGGATTATCTACGGCATCGGCGCCCATTCCTTGTCGGAGGATTTGGGTGTGTCGTATGGAGAGGCGAAGGCGTATATCGAACAATATTTGCGGCATTTCGGCGCGGTATCGGCTTTCATGAACCGTTTGATTGCAGATGCAACCGAAAAAGGATATGCAGAGACCTTGCTGGGACGGCGTCGCCCGTTGCCGGAGTTGAAGGCGGGCAACGCGATGACGCGCCATTTCGGCGAGCGGGTGGCACGCAACATGCCCATTCAAGGCACCGCCGCGGACATTATCAAGGTCGCTATGGTGCGAGTGTATAACCGCCTGCGCGCAGAGGGACTACAAGCTCAACTGGTCTTGCAGGTGCACGATGAACTGTTGGTAGAGGCACCGCCTGCGGAACAGGAGACGGTGGTTCGCTTGTTGCAGGAGGAGATGGAGTCGGCGGTGGCTTTGTCGGTGCGCTTGGAGGTGGACGTGCATACCGGTGAAACCTGGTATGATGCCAAGGGCTGATACAATTAGAAATAAATACTGTGCCGGCAGGGCAGGTGGGGATTATACCACTTGTTCTGCCGGTGTTTTTTTGCAATTTGTTGGAATTTTAGGGCAAATATTGTAAAAAATTACAAATAAGTAAAATATATCTCACATTTCTTCTAATAAAATAAACAAAAACTCTTGCGTTTTGTTAGTGTAGTTGATAGAATGTAAGGAGTGAAACAGAAGGGGGCGAGGCGCGTGAAACTGCAAGGCATGGAGAGCGGATTACAGGAACAAATGCAATCTTTTCATGAGGGCAGAGATGCGCATTGTTACCGTTGGCTCGGTTGTCATTATGCCGGAGACAACGGCTATGTTTTTCGTGTATGGGCGCCCGGCGCCAGGGCGGTCTCCCTGGTGGGCGACTTTAACAATTGGGACGCGTCGGCTAACCCGATGGAGCGTTTGGACGGCGGTGTGTGGGAGTGTGTCACGCAACAGCCGGAGACATATTCTGCTTATAAGTATCATATAGTAGGGCAGGACGGACATGCCACAAATAAAGCCGATCCCTTTGCTGTGCATACGGAAACCCGTCCCGGCACAGCCTCCAAGGTGTATGAGGTGGGGGGCTATAACTGGAATGACGCGGCATGGTTGCAACAAAAAGAGACGACATCGGTGTATGATTGTCCGTTGAACGTTTATGAGGTGCATGCCGGCTCGTGGCGTCGTTATGCGGACGGGCAAACCTTCTCGTATCAAAAACTGGCAGAAGAATTGATTCCGTATGTAAAGGATATGGGCTATACACACATTGAGTTGTTGCCTATTATGGAATATCCATACGATGGTTCCTGGGGATACCAGGTGACGGGCTATTATGCGCCGACGTCTCGTTATGGCACGCCGCAGGATTTTATGCAGTTTGTGGATGCGTGCCATCAGCAGGGAATTGGCGTGATTTTGGACTGGGTTCCGGCGCATTTCCCGCGGGATGAGGCGGGGCTGTTCCGTTTTGACGGCGGCACGTGCTATGAATATGCCGACCCGAGAAAGGGCGAGCATAAAGAGTGGGGCACCTGCGTGTTCGATTATGGCAAGCCGGAGGTGCGCAGTTTTCTGATATCCAACGCGATGTATTGGTTGGAGGAATATCACATCGACGGCATCCGCGTGGATGCGGTGGCGTCGATGTTGTATCTGGACTATAATCGCCGGGACGGCGAGTGGGTGGCTAACGAATATGGTGGCCGGGAAAATCTCGAAGCGGTGGCGTTTTTGCGGCAACTCAACGAAACGGTATTCGCCGCGCATCCGCACACTATGATGATAGCCGAAGAATCCACGGCGTGGCCGATGGTGTCGCGCCCCACGGCGGATGGGGGATTGGGTTTTAATTACAAATGGAACATGGGTTGGATGAACGATATGCTTCGCTACACGTCGTTGGACCCGTTTTTCCGCAAGGATAATCAGAATCTCATCACCTTCTCCATGATGTATGCTTTCTCGGAGAATTTCGTACTACCTATCTCGCACGATGAGGTGGTGCACGGCAAGGGTTCGCTTATCAATAAGATGCCGGGCACCTATGAAGAGAAGTTTGCGGGATTGCGGGCTTTTCTCGGGTATATGATGTTTCATCCGGGCAAAAAATTGCTGTTCATGGGCAGCGAGTTCGGCCAGTTTAAGGAATGGGATTTTGAAAACGGGCTGGATTGGCTGTTGCTCGATTATGAGAGTCATCGCATGATGCGGCATTATACCCGCACGCTCAACCATGTCTATTTGGACACCCCCGCTTTGTGGGAAAAGGATTTCACATGGGAAGGGTTTGAATGGATTGCCAACGACGACCATGCACAGAGTGTGCTTTGCTTCCGTCGGCGCGACAAGCAGGGGCGCGAGGTGGTGGCGGTGTGCAATTTCACCCCCGTGCAACGCGTGGATTATCGAATCGGTCTGCCGCTTTACGGGGATTGGGTGGAATTGTTCAATTCGGATTTAGCGGAGTTTGGCGGCACAAACACGCTCAACGGACGCGTGGCGGCTGAGGCGGTGCCGTGTCATGGACTGCCGCAGTCGATGCGGTTGACCTTGCCGCCTTTGTCGGTGCTGTTGTTTAGCTGTAAGAAGGAGAAACCTTATCCGGTTGAAACGCCGAAAACAGACAACAAATCTAAAAAACAGTGAGAATAATGAGGTAAAGGAGAAATGCACATGTTTCGCAAACAGGAATGTGTCGCTATGTTGCTGGCGGGTGGCCAGGGTAGTCGCTTGTATGCGCTTACCCGTCGCATAGCCAAGCCGGCGGTGCCATATGGGGGGAAATATCGAATCATTGATTTTCCTTTGTCGAATTGTGTCAATTCCGGCATTGAGACCGTAGGGGTGTTGACGCAATATCAACCCCTGGAACTCAATGACTATATTGGTTCGGGACAGCCGTGGGATTTGGATCGGATGGGTGCCGGCGTGCACGTGCTTCCGCCGTATCAGCGCAACAAAGGGGCAGACTGGTACAAAGGCACAGCCAACGCCATTTATCAGAACATCGATTTTATCGAGCGCTACGATCCGGAATACGTACTGGTGTTGTCGGGCGACCATATTTACAAAATGGATTATAGCAAAATGTTGGCAGCTCACAAGGAGAAAGGGGCCGCTTGCACGATAGCGGTGTTGGACGTGCCGAAAGAAGAGGCGAGCCGTTTCGGGATTCTCAACACCCGCGAGGACGACTCGATTTATGAATTTGACGAAAAGCCGGCGGTGCCTAAGAGTACGTTGGCATCGATGGGTATTTATATATTCACATGGGATAAATTGCGGCAATATTTGATTGCGGACGAAAAAAATCCCGCATCCAAAAACGACTTTGGCAAGAACGTGCTTCCGGCGATGTTGGATGCCGGAGAGTCTATGTTTGCGTATCGTTTTGAGGGCTATTGGAAAGACGTTGGTACGATTGACAGTCTGTGGGAGGCGAATCTGGATTTGCTGAATCCGAAAATTCAGCTGGATTTAGCGGACCCGGATTGGAAAATCTATTCCCGCAATCCTTGTATGCCGCCGCATTACTTAGCGCCCGGCTCGGAGGTGCAAAACAGTTACATCGCCGAGGGCGGCAGCATCAGCGGCAAGGTGGAAGCGTCGGTTATATTTGCCGGTGTAACCATCGAGGAAGGCTCGGAGGTCGTGGATTCGATTCTTATGCCGGGCACGGTGGTGCGTAAGGGCGCACTGGTGCAATATGCTATTTTGGCAGAAAATTGCGATATTGGCGAAAACGCCATTGTAGGGGAAAGCCCGGAACAGTGCCAAGATTTAACCAAATGGGGCGTTGCTGTGGTGGCTTCGGGCGTGCGCGTGGGCGCGGGCGCCCGCGTGCAGGCCAAGGCCATGGTTGAGAAGGACGTAGAAGAACAAGAGGAGGTGGGTGCTCATGCGTAATTGTGCGGCGGTTGGATTGATTTTTGCAAATATGCACGATGAGGCGGTGCGGGAATGTACCGCGGTGCGTTCTATGGGCTCTCTGCTTTTTGGCGGGCGATATCGGTTGATTGATTTTGTGCTCTCGAATATGGTGAATGCCGGCATCACAAAAGTCGGCGTTATCACAAAAACAAACAACCAATCTTTGATGGATCATCTGGGTTCCGGCAAGGCGTGGGACCTGTCACGAAAAAACGCCGGTTTGTATTTTTTGCCGTCGTATAACAGCGACGATGCGTTGTATCAAGGACGTCTCAGTTCCTTGGCGGAGGTGATTCCTTTTTTGCGTCGCTCCAAAGAGGACTATGTCATTCTGTCGGATTGCCATATGGTGTCCAGCATCGATTATGCCCCGATGTTGCAGGCGCACATAGAAAACGAGGCGGACGTGACGGTTGCTTGTTGTAGGGGAGCGGTGCCGCATCTGACGGACATTCCGGTGATGCAGCTGAATGAGGAGGGCCGTGTGACGGACCTGTTGATTGGTCGCCTTTCGGATGACGAGGCTACCTATGGCGTCGGCATTTACATTGTGCGTAAAGACTGGCTCATTCGGGTGGCGAGTGAAGCTGCGGCACGGAATTTGCAGCATTTTGAGCGGGATATTTTACAGAAACATCTGCACGAATTCTATATACAAGGGTATGTTGTGCCGGAGCTGATGCTCCCGATTTATTCGCTGGAAAGTTATTTCCGTGCGAATTTATCCATGCTGGATGGAGAGGTGCGGCAGCAGTTGTTCCCGAAAAGCCGGCCGGTATATACGAAACTGCGGGACTGCACCTCGGTGCGTTATGGCTTACACGCGCACGTTACCAACTCGTTGGTGGCGGACGGTGCAAAAGTGGACGGAACGGTGAAGAATTGTGTGTTATTCCGCGGCGTGAACGTCAGTCGGGATGCTGTGTTGGAAAATTGTGTTGTGATGCAGGACGTCACCATAACCGGGCAATGCGCGCTGACCAATGTTGTGGCAGATAAAAACGCGGTGTTCCGCGAGGGATGCGTTTTGCATGGGACGGATAGTTACCCCGTCTATATTGCGAAAAACGCCATTGTGTAATCCCACAAACTTATAACCAAAGACAAAGGAGGAATAAACATGAAGGTTTTGTATGTGTGCAGTGAGGCGTTACCTTTTGCTGCATCGGGCGGTTTAGCGGATGTGGCCGGTTCGTTGCCACAGGCCATACGTTTGCGTTTGGTCGGTTGCCGCATCGTGTTGCCTCTGTACGATTCGATCCCCCAAGAGATGCGGGAGAATATGCGGTTTGTAACCAGTTTGTCTGTACCGGTAGCCTGGCGCCGGCAGTATTGCGGCGTGTTTGAGGCAAAGGTCAACGGTGTGATTTACTATTTGTTGGATAACCAGTATTATTTCAAACGGCAGGGCATGTATGGCCATTACGACGATGCGGAACGCTTTGCGTTTTTCTCGCGTGCGGTGCTGGAAATGTTGCCGTGCATTGGCTTTAAGCCGGATGTGATTCACGCCAACGATTGGCAGTCCGCTTTGGTGCCGTTGTATTATAGCTTGTTCTATGCTACGCGGGAAGGCTTTGAAAACATTAAGACCGTGTTCACCATCCACAACATCCAGTATCAAGGCAAATACGGCATGGAATTGATGGAAGACGTTTTAGGCGTTCCTTCGGATGCTTGGCAATTGGTGGAGTATGACGGATGTTTGAACTTTATGAAGGCGGGAATCGAAACCGCCGACCGTGTGACCACAGTGAGCCCCACCTATGCCAAAGAGATTTTGGACCCTTGGTTTTCTTGGGGGTTGGACCCCATCTTGCGTGCGCGCGAGTGGAAGCTGAGCGGTATACTCAATGGCATTGATACACAGGGGTATAACCCAGACACGGATGCGGACGTGTTTGAGAATTATACCGCCGAAACGGTGCTTGCCGGTAAAGCGGCCAACAAAAAAGCCTTACAGGAACGGTTGCATTTGCCGGTGCGTTCAGATGTGCCGATGATTGGCATGGTAACGCGGCTGGCCTCGCACAAGGGATTGGATTTGGTGAAATACGCCGCGGATGAGCTGCTCAAAAAAGACGTGCAGTTGGTGATTTTAGGCTCGGGAGAATGGGTGTATGAAAACTTCTTCCGGGAATTGCAAAAACAGTATCCGGAAAAATTCTGCTATTGTGTGGGGTTTGTTCCGGAACTGGCACGCAAGATTTATGCCGCCGCAGATATATTCCTCATGCCGTCTAAAAGCGAGCCTTGCGGTCTGGCGCAGATGGTGGCGTGCCGTTACGGTACATTGCCGGTGGTGCGTGAGACAGGCGGGTTAAAAGACAGCATCCACGATTGTGGGGATGGTGAGGGCTTTGGCTTTACCTTCAAGACCTATAATGCGGGAGATATGCTGGCGGCTGTTGACCGTGCGTTAGGCGTCTATGAAAACAAACAAGATCTCGCCTTGTTGCGTGCACGGTGCATGGCAGAGGATTTCAGCTGGGGACGTTCGGCCAACGCCTATATCCGGATGTATAAAGCATTGTTAAAAGGGGCGCAATAAAAGTGAAACTATGGGAACAGGCGCCGGGCCTTTGTGAAGAAACACCGGCGATTCATTATTATAAACCTACCTCTTCCGCCGGAACCGGTGCGGTCGTGATACTTCCCGGTGGGGGATATTGCAACCGCGCCTCGCATGAGGGAGAGGGCTATGCGACGTGTTTAGCCGCTGCCGGTGTCCATGCGTTTGTGGTGGATTATCGGGTAGCGCCTCATCGGTATCCGTTGCCCCAGTTGGATGCCCGTCGAGCCGTTCGCTTTGTGCGTGCGCATGCGGCGGAGTATGGCATTGATAAGCAAAAGGTGGCGGTAATGGGTTCTTCGGCTGGTGGGCATTTGGCTGCCAGCATTGCCACTTGTACAGAACCCATCTCTTTTGAGGGGTTAGATTCCTTGGACGTGGAAAGCGCCGTGCCGGACGCACAGATTTTGTGTTATCCGGTGATTTGTCCCCCCTCGTATCCGTTTTGTCATACCGGCAGTTATGAAAATCTGCTGGGTGGGCACGACGTCGAAAAAGAGGAAACGGTGAATCCGGTCTCTCATGTGAGCGCCGCCACACCGCCCGCGTTCATTTGGCACACCTTTGATGACAGCTCTGTGGATGTGCGCAACAGTTTGACCTATGCCACAGCCTTGCGTGAAGCGGGCGTGTCGGTGGAGATGCACGTGTTTCCCCATGGCTATCATGGTCTGGGTTTGGCACAGAGCGATACGCACGTTCATCAGTGGGTGAACTTGTTGTTGAATTGGTTGCGTCTTAATGGTTGGTTAGAATAGAACAACGAACAAAGCCCGACAAGAGGTTTTCTTGTCGGGCTTTTTGTTATCCGGTCAGTTGTTTGCGCAGAGATAATAGCAGCGCGCGCTCTCGGCGTGAAACCTGCACTTGTGTCATGCCGAGTTGGTCGGCGGTTGCCTGTTGGGTTTTTCGCCCGATATAGCGCAGATGGATGAGCTGTCTATCCTGCGGTTCTAATTGTTCGAGTAATTGTTGCAATGCAAGCCGATTGGTGATCTCGTCCTCCGACGAGTCGGTGGGCAGATCAATCTGTCCCTCCTGCTGCTCGCTGTCCCGGGTAAGCGAGAGCGGCGGCAGACCGGCGGTGATAGCTTGGGCGGCCTCTGCCGGTTCGATGCCGAGCATAACGGCAAGTTCGTTCACCGTAGGTTCGCGGTTGTTTTGCATGAGCCATTGCTCCCGCGCGCGGGCAGCGCGCAGGGAGCGTTCTTTGAGTGTGCGGCCTATTTTCACGGCGCCGCCTTCTCGGAACAAGTGGCGTATTTCCCCCAAAATCACCGGCACCGCATAGGTGGAAAAGCGGAGCTCTCTTTCGGGGTCAAAGCCATCAGCGGCTTTGATAAGCCCTAAGCAACCCGCCTGATACAGGTCATCGTATTCGATGCCTTTGCCGGTGAAACGGCGCACGCAGGTGTGGACGAGTCCTAGGTGGCTGCATATAAAATCGTCGCGGTTCATGAACGCCCTTTTACCCGCAGGGATATGTATTTTTCCATGGTCACTGTGGTGCCTTTTCCCGGGATGGACCGCACGCGCACTTTATCCATGAAACTTTGCATCACTGAAAATCCAAGGCCGGAGCGGTCCTCACCACCGGTGGTGTACAAAGGCTCCATCGCCTTGGATACGTCCTCGATGCCTTGTCCGCGGTCGCGCACCCGCACGGTGATGCACCCGTTTTCGTACAACTGCACGGTGAGAAAGATGTTCCCTAACTCATGGGGATAGGCGTGGACGATGGCGTTGGTAACAGCCTCGGAGATGGCGGTGCGCAGGTCGGCAAGCTCGTCCACCGCAGGGTCGAGCTGGGCGGCAAAAGCGGCGACTGCCGCTCGGGCAAAGCTCTCATTGGCCGATCGACTCAAAAAGGTCAGTTTCATCTCATTGATTGGTTTCATGTGCATTCTCCTTTTCCTGTTTTTCCCATATAGGAAGTTTTTCCAGTCCGGCCATGCGCAGCATTTTTTCCATACGCGGCGTCATGCCGGTCACGGTCAACTGTCCGCCGAGTGACAGCATCAACCGATAGCGCCCCATAATTAGTCCGATGCCGGAGCTGTCCATAAAACCCAGCCGCGACAAATCCAGCACGAGGTGTCGGCAATGCTGTTGTAATATGACGGAATCGATGCGTTCCCGTATTTCGCCGGCGCCGTGATGGTCGAGTTCTCCTAAGAGGGAGGCGGTGAGTTGGTCAGTATCAGCGTTGAATTCCACTTGCATATGCTCACATCCTTTATAGTGTATTTTTTAGGTTTCCATATTTTCACAGGAATATACCCGCAAAAAAAGAAAGCCTCTATGTAAGCATAGAGGCTTTCTGCGTATTTTTCACGAAAATTCTGTTGTCGAGAGGGGATGGATAGCGGGTGAACCGGGCGCCTTTTGTCGTCGGTGAAAAAAGCCGACGAAAATCATCGAAAAAATCACACAGTTGTCAGCAGACACACGGCGTGTGCGGCGATGCCGTCCTCGGCGCCGGTGAACCCCAGCCCTTCTTCGGTGGTGGCTTTGATGCTGATACGAGAGAGGTCAACCTCGCACGCGGTAGCTAGTTTTTCCCGCATGGCGGGGATGTGGGGTTTGAGTTTCGGTTGCTGTGCCAGCACGGTGACATCCAGATTGGAAAGAGTGTATCCAGCGGTGCGGACGGTTTGCATGACCTTTTGTAACAGCAAAAGACTGTCGGCGCCGGCATAAGCAGGGTCTGTGTCGGGGAACAGCCCGCCGATATCGCCCAGTGCGGCGGCGCCCAGCAAGGCGTCCATCACTGCGTGGGTGAGCACGTCCGCATCCGAGTGACCGAGAAGCCCTTTTTCCCACGGGATGGTGATACCGCCGAGAATGAGCGGCCGTCCTTCCACCAGGCGGTGCACGTCATAGCCGTGACCAATGCGCATGGCAGGAACCTCCTTTTTTTCTGAAAGTAGCAGTGCGTTGGCAACCCGGATATCCTCCGGTGTGGTGAGTTTTAGATTAGCCTCGCTGCCCGGCACCAGTTGCACCGGCACGCCGGCCTGTTCCATGAGTTGGCATTCGTCGGTGAAATCTTGTCCGCAGGCTATGGCGCGTTGCATCTCCTGTTGCAAGCGTTGTGAGTCAAACACCTGGGGAGTTTGCGCCCGCCACAGGCGGTTGCGGTCGTGCGTGCGGAGTATGCGCCCTTGTTCGTCGGCCTCTTTCACGGTGTCCCGTAGAGGGAGCGCCAGTGCGGCGGCACCTGTTTGTGCGGCGGTTTGAATGACGGAGGACACGGCCTCACGGCTGACAAACGGCCGCGCGCCATCGTGTATGCCGACGAGTGTCGTTTGCGCAGGCAGGGCGGCCAGACCGTTTGCAACGGATTGCTGGCGGCTGTTCCCGCCCTCCACCACGGTGCGCAATTTTGTGATATTGTACCGGGCGGCTAACTCGGCGAAAAACGCCGTATCCTCCGACCGTGCGATGAGCAACAATTCGTCGATTTCCGGCACGGATTGCAGATGGAGCAACGTGTGCAACAGCACCGGCTTGTCTTGCAACAAAATATGTTGTTTAGGTTGTCCCATGCGGGTTGAACTGCCGGCGGCAGCCACCAACATAACGGTATAATGCATACCGGATTCCTCCTGTGTCTGATGGTGGTATTAGTGTACCACACTTTTTCCTTTCTGACAAGTGAAAAGGCATCTGCCTTTACACAGATGCCTTCTTATTAGATGGAGATTTCGTTGGCCATACGATACATATCCATATCGAAAGGCTTTTTCATGTTCAACGCTTCGGTGATATCGAAATCGCAAATCTGGTTGTTTTGCAAAGCAACAACGCGGTTGCTCTTGCCTTGCAACAGTAGATGCACGCCGTAGTTGGCCATGTGGCTGGCGAGTATGCGATCGCGTGCCGTGGGGCTACCGCCGCGTTGCACGTGCCCGAGGATGGTGGCGCGCGACTCCACGCCGGTGGCTTCTTCTATTTTTTTGGCCAGTTCTTCCACATGGCCGACGCCTTCGGCAACGATGATGATGAAGTGGTGTTTGCCGGTGCCGGCGGTGGCTTTCATACGGTTGACGATGTCGGCCTCGAAATCATACGGAATTTCGGGCACCAAGATGCTGGTGGCACCGACGGCGATGCCGGCGCTCATGGCCAACCAGCCCGCGTGTCGTCCCATGACCTCGACGACGCTGCATCGGTCGTGGGATTGCGAGGTGTCACGCAACTTGTCCACCATATCCACAACGGTGTTGGTGGCGGTATCGTAGCCGATGGTGGTCTCGCAACAGGAGATGTCGTTGTCGATGGTGCCGGGCAAGCCGATGCAGGGGATACCCCGTGCGGACAAATCACGGGCACCGCGGAAGGAGCCGTCGCCGCCGATAACCACAACACCCTCAATGCCATGGCGATGGCAGGTATCGATAGCTTTTTGCATGCCTTCTTCTGTGCAGAATTCAGGGCTGCGCGCGGTATACAGAACGGTGCCGCCACGATGTATTGTATCCGAAACGGAACGCAAGTTCATGGGTATCAATTCGTCGCGGATAAGACCGTTATAACCGCGTACCACACCAAAAACTTCCATGCCTTGATTGATGGCTGTACGTACAACGGCACGCACGGCGGCGTTCATACCAGGGGCGTCACCGCCGCTAGTTAATACTGCAATTTTTTTCACGCGCAGACTCTCCTTTTTGTTGTTCTTTGCATTGAGAATATAAAAATATACCTATACAACTGGTATTCTATCCTGTCAAGAGGATAGAAACAATGGAAAAAACACCCATAGATATGGAATTTTGTTGCGCAGAAAACCAAAGTTTGCTGCAAGAAAGCGCCGTTGCTCGGCGTGGAGCAACGGCGCAGATTTATTTATTCTGTGCGTAGCGCGACCACTGGGTCTTTTTTGGCTGCGCTGCGGGATGGGATGATGCCGGCGAACAGCGTTAACAGCACGCTGATACTTATCAACGAAACGGCGACCTGCGGGGGCAGAATCGCGCTTAAATTTTGGATGCCGGTGAGATGATGCAACAGAAGGTTGATGGGAATGCATAACAAATAGGTGATGAGCACGCCCAACAAACCGGAGGAGAAACCGATAATGACGGTTTCGGCGTTGAACAGGCTGGATACGTTGCGCTTGGAGGCGCCGAGTGCCCGTAGGATACCGATTTCTTTGGTGCGTTCCTGCACCGAGATGAGGGTGATGATGCCAATCATGATGGAGGATACGACCAACGATACCGCCACAAAGGAAATCAGCACATAGGAGATGGCGTTGATGATGGTGGTGATAGAGGACATCATGAGTCCCACATAGTCGGTATACGCAATTTCGGATAATTCGTCTACCTTCTCGTTATACGTAGCGATAGCCTCTTCGATGCGTTCCTTTTCCTCGAAAGAGGCGGCATAGATGTTGATGGAAGAGGGGTTATCCGGCAGGACGTAGCCGAGCTGTTGCAGATTTTCTTCCAGGGTGGAATCCGAGAAAAGCAACACCGAGTCATAATACACAGCCATTTGCTCTGTTTTATAGCTGGGCATTGCTTGTTGTAGTGCGCCGGCCATTTGGGCGGTGGACAGCCCCGCGAGTTGTGCCTTTGTTTGTTGCGCGTATTGCGCTTTGATTTTTTCTCGCACAATGTCGGTGAACATATCGGTGATATCCTGTTCGGTCATGGAATCCAGATAATCCCGTATATCCGACTCGTTCAAGCTCATTTGTTGAGACAGAGCTTGGATAAGGGTCTGTTTCATGGTTTCCTTGGTGACACCGGTGATGGCATCGGCGACCAGTGCATTCAAGGTATCCTCGGCGGGGATGCTCATGATTTGCACGTAGGCATTGGCGCGCCCGGCTTCATCCAGATCGGCGATGTAGGCTTTGAAATGGTCGGCTTTTTGGGTGTCGTTGAGGTCGTTGGTGTTTTCGCGGAAGGGCAGACCGGTGAAGATGTCCGTGGATGTGTCTTCTAATTGCGCCAACACCGCCGGCATATCTTTGGCCTGTGCTATCAGTTGTTCAGTGAGAGCCTTGGTATAGCCAATGGAGCCGGACAACATGGCAGAGGATGCTTTTTCGCTGGGCCGTATGATGCCGGTTACCTTCAAATCCAGTCCGTTGTCATAGAGATATTTCATGCCGGCCTGCGTTTCCCGCAGGTCGGTGTAGAGGCCGGTGGCTTCGTCGAGGGTATAGCAATCGGCCCCCAGGACGGTGCGGAAGGTCATGTTACAAATGTCCGCGTAGCTCCAATGTTGTTGTTTGACGGTAAGCTCCTTTTTGTCCATGGCGGCCTTGGCCAAAGCGTCCACATCCTCTTTGGATTTAAGACCTAAGGCGTATAAAGTCATGTCGTCGATTTCGTTTTTGTCATCCACCACAAGAACGATTTCGTTATAGGCAGCAGGCCAGCGCCCGTATATTACGTCGTATTGTTTTTCCAAAAGGGGGCTGATGATTTCTCCATCTTTGCCGGACAGCATTTCCTGCCACAGCACGGCAGAAGGGCCGGTCATCATACCGGCATTAAAGCCATAATTTTCACTCATACTGAACATGGAAGACAAATCCATGCCGAAGTATTCGGCCATGAGTTCTTGCATGAGTTCCTGGGAATCGGATTGCAGGATGGTGCCGTCGATGTTTTTGGTATACACCTGCATATCGAGGTTATAGGTGTATTGCACGCCGCTTACGGCATCGCGCAAGGGATTTTCTGTGTCGGTTTTGGCCAGTTCTTTTTCCAGATACGTTTTGAAAGAACGCAGGTCGTTTTCAGTGGTTTCCATGGTGTTGAGTGAGTTGATAAGGTCATACAACATGGTTTTTTGGTATACCGCATCCAGAGCGTGTTCGCCGGAAGAATGCGCCTTGCCCATGAAGGTTTCCAGCAAGGTGCTCATGTCCATGTGTGAGGATTCCAGCGTCAGGGGATAGGAGGCAAGGGTGTCCTCTTGTACGGTGTCGATATAGGTGGTCATGCCTTGCGACACCGCATATATGAGCGCAATGCCGATGATGCCGATGCTGCCGGCAAAACTGGTCAGCAAGGTGCGCCCTTTTTTGGTGAAGAGGTTTTTCAGCGACAGGCCAAAAGAGGTGGCAAACGACATGGTGGGTTTGCGTTCTTTTTTCTTTTTGCTCGCTTGCACCGGTTCGGAGGGGTGCACAGCGTTGAGTTCTTCTTCGGTGAGTGGGGCGGTGTCTTCTTTGATTTGTCCATCCAGCATACGGATGATGCGGTTGGAATAGCGCTCGGCCAACTCCGGATTGTGCGTCACCATAATCACCAGACGGTCTTTGGAAATGTCTTTGAGGATTTCCATGACCTGCACGCTGGTTTCGGTATCCAGAGCGCCGGTGGGCTCATCCGCGAGAATGATGTCCGGGTTGTTGACAAGCGCCCGCGCGATGGCAACGCGCTGCATTTGTCCGCCGGACATTTCCGCGGGCCTTTTTTTGAGTTGATTGCCTAGTCCCACCTGTTCGAGGGCGGCTTTCGCACGGCGGCGCCGTTCGCTTTTGGATATACCCGCGAGCGTCAGCGCCAGTTCCACATTTTGCAATACGGATTGATGCGGGATGAGATGATAACTCTGGAACACAAAGCCGATGGCGTGATTGCGATAAGCATCCCAGTCCCGGTTGCCGAAGGTGCGGGTGGATTGGCCGTTGATGAGCAGATCGCCGTTTGTATAGCGGTCGAGACCGCCGATGATGTTGAGCAGAGTGGTCTTGCCGCACCCGGACTGGCCCAGTATGGACACAAACTCGCTGCGTCGAAAGGTCAGGGATACGTCGTTCAAAGCGGTAACGGCGTTTTCTCCGGGGGAATATATTTTGGTGATATTTTTAAGTTGTAGCATGATGGTACGGCTTCCTTTCTGCTGTTAATGCGTAGTGGGATTGTGTGGAAATTTTAGCACAAGAGTATGAACAGTGTGTGAACGCATGGTGAATAATAGAAAAATCGATGAAGAAGCATTGACAAAAATTGTGGGGATAGACTATAATAAAAAGAGGAAGATGTAAAAAACACCCTCATTTTAGACGGAAAGGAAGAATCACCATGGAAAAAGAAAAACGTGGCGGATGGCATGTTGTGTGTACTGTTTTGGCCGTGTTAGCGGCATTGGGGTTGGGGGTGTTGCTTTTGTATCGTACAGAGCGTCGGGTGCGTCGTTTATTCTGGATGATGGAGCAGCGGCTGAATCCCACCCGTGGACAGATGGAATTGGATATTTAACAACTATCTTTTGCTTTTTTTGATTATATTTTCAAAAACCCCTTGACAAGGTGGTTGGTTGGTGTTACAATGCTTAAAAATTCATCAAAGGCTGTGACGAAGACGGTCGGAGATGGCTGGTTTACAGAGAGCCGATGGTTGGTGCAAATCGGTAGCCGGTGTTTCCAATGGCCCATCCCTTCTGAGCCGGAAGGCTGAACTTCTCTTGGAGAATAATAGGTGCTTCCCGTGATTGCTGCGTAAAAGCATAGGAATTGTTGGATTCCGAAGAGTGGTGTCCTGTTAAGGGATGCAAGTTGAGTGGTACCGCGGATGTGATTTTCACACTCGTCTCAATGTTTTTGTTGAGACGGGTGTTTTTTTATTTTATTTTGACAAGGAGGATTGCGTTATGAACCCGGTTGTAAATGATAAGCTCTTAGAGGTGGCCCGCCGTATTCGGGAGATGCGGGAGATTTGCGGTTTCACCGAAGCGGAAATGGCGCAAAAGACAGAGGTAAGCGCAGAAGCGTATGGCCGTTATGAGCGTGGTGAGACGGATTTTCCGTTCACCTTTATTCACAAATGTGCACAGGCTTTTGGATTGGGTATCACGGACCTGTTGGAAGGCAAAAGTGCGCAGTTGTCCTCCTACACCATCACCCGAAAAGGGCAGGGGCAGGAGACGGCGAGAGAAGATGGCATCGTCATTCAGAATTTAGCCCCGTTGTTCCGCAATAAGATAGCGGAACCGCATTGGGTGCGCTATGAATACAAAGAGGAACAGCAAAACAAACCCATCCACTTGGCGAAACACTCCGGACAGGAGTTTGACTTCATCATGAGCGGTCGTCTGAAAGTGCAGATAGGCGACCACGTGGAATATTTGAGCGAGGGCGACAGCATTTATTACAACTCTTCCACGCCGCACGGCATGATGGCCGTGGACGGTGAAGATTGTCTGTTTGTGGCGGTGGTACTTCCCGGCGAAAGCGAGAGCGAACAGTCGACGGACGACACCATCAAAGCGTTCCATGCGCCTGCCAAAAAATTGGTGAGTTCGGATTTTGTTTCCACGGTAGAAGACGCACAAGGCGCCTTGCAGTCCATCAACTTCCGCAATGAAGATCGGTTTAATTTCGCGTTTGATATTGTGGATGCGATTGCCAAGCGCGAACCGGACAAAGTGGCGATGGTGCACGTGGACAAGGATAAAAACGCGCGTCGTTTCACCTTTAACTATATGAAGCGGGCTTCCAATCAATGCGCGAATTATTTCAAATCTTTGGGCATCAAAAAGGGCGACCGCGTGATGTTGGTACTCAAACGGCATTATCAGTTCTGGTTTGCCATTCTCGGCTTGCACAAACTGGGTGCGGTGGCGATTCCGGCTACGAACCAGTTGGTGGCGCACGATTTTGAATATCGTTTCCAGGCGGCCGAGGTGGATGCCATCCTTTGCACCGCCGACGGAGACGTGGCGCATCAGGTGGATTTGGCGCAAGCTTCTTGCCCGACGCTGAAAACCAAACTGCTGGTGGGTGGTAAACGCGACGGATGGCGTGATTTTGATGAGGAGTTTTCCTTGTACAGCACGCATTATTACCGTACGGAGGAATCGCCGTGTGGGGATGATTTGATGCTGATGTTCTTCACCTCCGGTACGACGGGATATCCCAAAATCGCGGCGCATACCCACAAATACCCGCTGGGGCATTATGTCACCGCCAAATATTGGCACGGTGTGAGCGACGATGGTTTGCATTTCACCATTTCGGACACCGGCTGGGGCAAGGCGTTGTGGGGCAAACTGTACGGCCAATGGCTGTGCGAGGGCGCTGTGTTCACCTATGATTTTGACCGCTTTGCGGCTTCGGATATTCTGCCGATGTTTGCGCAGTACGGCATCACCACCTTCTGTGCACCGCCGACCATGCTGCGCATGATGGTGAAAGAGGATATCTCGCAATACGATTTATCCTCGGTGCGTCATATGACCACCGCCGGCGAGGCGCTGAACCCCGAGGTATACCGACAATTCAAGAAAGCCACCGGTTTGCGCATCATGGAAGGCTTTGGTCAGACGGAGCTCACCCTTGCGATTGCGAATTTGGCCGGCGGCACGCATAAACTCGGTTCTATGGGCAAACCGTCCCCCTTGTACGATATCGATATCGTCGACGCGGATGGTCAGTCGGTGCCGGACGGCGAGGTGGGCGAAATCGTGGTGCGCACAGCCGATAAGGTTCCGTGCGGCCTGTTCGCGGGGTATTATAACAACCAAGAAGCCACCGACAAGGTGTGGCACGACGGGTATTACCACACCGGCGACACCGCCTGGCGGGACGAGGACGGCTTTTACTGGTATGTCGGGCGTGTGGACGACGTCATCAAATCGTCCGGCTACCGCATCGGGCCTTTCGAGATTGAAAGCGTCATCATGGAACTGCCGTACGTGCTGGAATGCGGCGTATCGGCCGCGCCGGATGAGGTGCGTGGGCAGGTGGTTAAAGCGAGCATCGTGCTGGTCAAGGGCACCGAGCCGACCGAGGAGCTGAAAAAGGAAATCCAGACCTATGTGAAAGAGCATACCGCTCCGTATAAGTACCCCCGCATCGTGGTGTTCCGGGATGAACTGCCCAAGACCATCAGCGGCAAAATCCAGCGTAATCGCTTATAAAGAAAAGTTGTTCTATACCATCGAAAAATGTTGACAATGGGACGCGCGCGTGGTATAATACCTTTCAAGTGAATAAAAGGCGTTGACGAAGAGGGCCGCATCGGTCGCTTCCCCAGAGAGGCAACGGTTGCTGTGAGTTGTCGGAGTGTGGTGCGTGTTTGTAGCTTCTGAGCCGGGAGAAAGAAAGCCTGTTGGTTAGTAGACTCTCCCCGTGATTGCTGCGTAAAGGCATAGGGGTTGCTGGACCCTGAGGAGTGGCGGCTGTTCGGCCGCAATTTGAGTGGTACCGCGGGTGACTTGTATTTGCACTCGTCTCAAAGTTCAACTTTGGGACGAGTTTTTTTGTCCCGGAAATGGAGCGAAGAGTATGGAAAACATAACCGAGCTGGACTATAAAATTAAAGAGATGGCCGGGCGTATTCGTGAACTGCGTGAAATTCAGGGCTTGACGGTGGAAGACATGGCGCACAAGACCGCCGTCACTGTGGAGGAATATACGCGGTGCGAATCCGGCGTGTGCGACTTGAACTTTGCGTTTATTTATCGGTGCGCGTCGGCATTGGCTGTGAACGTGACCGATATCATTGAGGGATACAGCCCGAAACTGAAATCCTATACCGTCACACGCTTTGGCCAAGGGCAGCAGATTGCGCAGGCGCACGGCATGACGTATTACAACCTTGCCTACGCGTTCCAAAACCGCATCGCCGAGCCGCTGTACGTGCGTAGCGTGTATGACGAATCCGCCCAGCAACGGGAGATCGAATTGACCACCCACGCCGGGCAGGAATGCGATTTGGTGGTGGAGGGCAACCTGCTGGTGCAGATTGGCGACCACCAAGAGGTGCTCGGCCCCGGCGACAGCATTTATTTTGACAGCGACACCCCGCACGGCATGATTGCGGTCGGTGGGAAAGATTGTGTGTTTTACGCGATTGTGCTTAACCCCACCGGCGAGCCGATTCCGGAACTGACACCGGTCAAAACGGTGCAGGAGCGCCCGGCTTTAACGCGGGAAAATAAGGGACGCATCTACAACCAGTTTGTGGACGTTATCGAAAACGAGAACGGCACCCCGACCTCTATCACCTTCAAAAACACCGAGCGGTTCAATTTTGCATTTGACTTGGTGGATGCTTTGGCGAAGCGGGAGCCGGACAAACTGGCGATGTTACATATTTCCAAAGATAAAACCGAGCGTCGGTTCACCTTCAAGGATATGAAAAAGGCGTCTGCCCAGTGTGCCAACTATTTCAAATCCTTGGGAATCAAGAAAGGCGACCGGGTTTTGCTGGTGCTCAAACGGCACTATCAATTCTGGTTCGCCATGCTCGGCTTAAACAAACTTGGCGCGATTGCGATACCGGCGACCAATCAGTTGCAGGTGCATGATTTTGAATATCGCTTTGAAGCGGCGGGTGTCACGGCGGTCATTTGCACGGCGGATGACGGCGTGGCGCAACAAATCGAACAAGCCGAGAAAACCTATCCCGGCTTGCAGCATAAATTGATAGTAGGCGGTAGCCGAGAGGGTTGGCGGAATTTCGATGAGGAATACACGCTGTACAGCACCCATTACCGTCGTACGGAGGAATCGCCTTGCGGGGATGATTTAATGCTGATGTTCTTCACCTCCGGCACGTCGGGCTATCCGAAAATCGCCGCGCACAATCACAAATATCCCCTGGGGCATTTCCACACTGCGCGCTATTGGCACAACGTGGACCCGGATGGATTGCACTTCACCATTTCGGATACCGGCTGGGCAAAGGCCATGTGGGGCAAATTGTACGGCCAATGGCTATGCGAGGCGGCGACGTTTGTGTACGATTTCGACCGCTTTGACGCGGCGGACATTTTGCCGATGTTTGCGAAACACCACATCACGACCTTCTGCGCACCGCCGACTATGTTGCGCATGATGATAAAACAGGATATTTCGCAATACGATTTCTCGTCGGTGCAACATATGACCACCGCCGGTGAGGCGCTCAACCCTGAGGTGTATCGTCAATTTGAAAAGGCCACCGGCTTGCAGATTATCGAGGGCTTCGGACAATCCGAAAGCACCATGATTATCGGCAACATGGTGGGCGCCGGCCACAAAATCGGCTCTATGGGCAAACCGGTGCCGGTGTACGACGTAGATTTGGTGGATGCGGACGGCCATTCGGTGCCGGACGGCGAGGTTGGCGAGATTGTGGTAAATGTCAAAGACGGCGCCCCTTGCGGCTTGTTTACCGGGTATTATAACGCACCGGAAAAGACGGCCGAAGTGTGGCACGATGGGTATTACCACACCGGTGACACCGCCTGGCGGGATGAAGACGGCTTTTACTGGTATGTCGGGCGTGTGGACGACGTCATTAAATCGTCCGGCTACCGCATCGGGCCTTTCGAGATTGAAAGCGTCATCATGGAGCTTCCGTACGTGCTGGAATGCGGCGTGTCGGCCGCACCGGATGAGGTGCGCGGGCAGGTGGTCAAGGCGAGCATCGTGCTGGTCAAGGGCACCGAGCCGACCGAGGAGCTGAAAAAGGAAATCCAGACATACGTGAAAGAGCACACCGCTCCGTACAAATATCCCCGCATTGTGGTGTTTCGGGATGAATTGCCCAAGACCGTTAGCGGCAAGATTCAGCGCAACAAACTGTAATGGGGGTGCGCTGTATGGATACATATAAACGGCTGACGTTGGTTTGCGGACATTATGGCACAGGTAAGACCAACGTGGCGGTGAATCTGGCCTTGGCGTTGCGTGAGCAGGGGCTTCCCATGGCGATGGCCGACCTAGACATCGTCAACCCGTATTTTCGCACCAAAGACAGCGCCGCACGGCTGGAACAAGCGGGCATCCGCCTGATTTGTTCATCGTTCGCCAACAGCAACGTGGACATTCCATCCCTGCCGCCGGACCTGTATGCTATCACCGACGACCGAAACACGCATATGGTGTTGGACATCGGTGGAGATGACAGCGGCGCCACGGTTTTGGGGCGTTTGGCGCCGGCCATTCGGGAAGAGGATGACTATGCGATGTTGCTGGTGGTCAACGGATACCGTCCGCTGACGCGGGATGCGGCGTCCACGATGGAAGTGTTGCGGGACATTGAAGCGGCCTGTGGGTTGCGGTTCACCGGCATTGTCAACAATTCCAATTTGGGCGTGGAAACCACCGCCGACGATGTGTTGCATAGCGTCAGCTATGCCGAGCAGGTGGCGCAGATGTCCGGTTTGCCGGTGGTGTTGACCACCGTCGACGAGCGGCTTTATCCCGCGTTAGAGGGTAAAATTCCGCAGTTGTTTCCCTTGCGTTTGCAGGACAATCGGATTTTTCTTAACGAATAACGGCGTACCGCCGCTAAATTTACAAGAATGAAGGTATGAACATGGCAAAATTAACATTCAAAACAGACCGCTGTAAAGGCTGTGGCTTGTGCGTGGATGCTTGCCCGAAAGGGCTTTTGCGCCTGGCCGCAGATACGATTAACAAAAAGGGACATCACCCGGCGGAAATCACCGATGAGGCTGCTTGCGTAGGCTGCGCTTCTTGTGCGCTGATGTGCCCGGATTGCGTGATTAAGGTGGAAAGGTGAGTGAACAGCATGGCAGATAAAGTGCTCATGAAAGGGAACGAAGCGATTGCCGAGGCGGCCATTTGCGCCGGATGCCGGCATTACTTCGGGTATCCCATTACACCGCAGACAGAGATAGCGGCTTATATGGCCAAAAAGATGCCGAAAATCGGCGGTACTTTTTTGCAGGCGGAAAGTGAAGTGGCGGCCATTAACATGGTGTACGGCGTTTCGGCGACCGGTCACCGCGTGATGACCTCCTCGTCCAGCCCCGGCGTTTCGCTGAAAGCCGAAGGCTTGTCTTATATGGCGGGCGCGGATTTACCGGCGCTGATTGTCAACGTGCAACGCGGCGGCCCCGGCTTGGGCGGCATTCAGCCCAGCCAATCGGATTATTTCCAGGCCACGCGTGGCGGCGGCCATGGCGATTATCGCATGATTGTGCTGGCGCCCGCCTCGGTGCAGGAGATGGCCTCTTTGACGGTGAAAGGCTTTGATTTGGCTGACCAATATCGTATGACGACGATGATTTTGGCAGACGGCACCATGGGCCAGATGATGGAACCGGTGGCGTTGGATTTTGCTGAAAACAAGGCGCCGGCGAAAGACTGGGCCACCACAGGCACGGATATGAAACGCCCCCACAACGTGGTGAATTCGTTGTATCTTGACCCGGCCGCATTGGAGCGTGTGAACTTCGAGCGGTATGAGCGGTACGCTTATATTGAAGAGCACGAAACCATGTATGAGGAATATATGATGGATGACGCCGAGATTTGTGTGGCGGCTTTTGGTATTGCCGCGCGCGTGTCCAAAAACGCGGTCAACGAGGCCCGCAAACAGGGCATCAAGGTCGGTTTGTTGCGGCCGATCACCTTGTGGCCGTTCCCGAAGGCGCCGTTCCGTGCGGCGGCTGACCGTGTACATTCCTTCATTTCGGTGGAATTGTCTATGGGCCAGATGATTGAAGATATTCGCCTGGCGACGGAGTGCAAGAAACCGGTGACGTTGTGCAACCGTGCCGGCGGCATCATTCCTTCGCCGGAGCAGGTGTTAGAGGCCATTCAGCAGGCGGCGAAAAACGGAGGTGCGAAATAATGGTAGTATTTGATAAACCCCATGCCCTGGCGGACGTGCCGATGCACTATTGCCCCGGCTGTACGCACGGCATCATCCACCGTTTGGTGGCCGAGGTGCTGGATGAACTGGGCATCGAAGGCCGCACCATCGGCATTGCTCCGGTTGGCTGCTCGGTGATGGCGTATGACTATTTTAATTGCGATATGATTGAGGCGGCGCACGGCCGCGCTCCGGCGGTAGCCACCGGTGTTAAACGCGCGGACCCCGATAAGCACATTGTTTTTACATACCAAGGGGATGGCGACTTGGCTTCTATCGGTATGGCGGAAACCGTGCATGCGGCGGCGCGTAACGAAAATATCACCGTAATTTTTGTCAACAATGCCATTTACGGCATGACCGGCGGCCAGATGGCGCCGACGAGTTTGCCCGGCCAGGTGACACAAACCTCACCGTACGGGCGCGACGTCAAGCATTGCGGTTTTCCGATTCGTGTGTGCGAGATGCTGTCCGAACTGGAAGGCCCGGAATATTTGGAGCGCGTAACGGTCAACAGCGTGAAAAACATCCGCGCTGCGAAAAAGGCCATCAAAAAAGCCTTCCAGAACCAAATCGAAGGCAAAGGCTTCTCTCTCGTAGAGGTCGTGTCCTCTTGCCCGACCAACTGGGGTATGACACCGCAGGCGGCGTTGCAGTGGATTGAGGAAAAGATGCTGCCTTATTACCCGCTGGGTGTGTATAAGGACAGAACGGCAGAGGAGGCGCAGGTATGAGTCAGAAATCGTTTTTGTTTTCCGGTTTCGGCGGCCAGGGCATCCTGTTTGCCGGTAAGTTTTTAGCCTATAAAGGGCTGACCGACGGCAAACAGGTGAGTTGGTTGCCTTCTTATGGCCCGGAGATGCGTGGCGGCACAGCTAGCTGCGGCGTGATTATCAGCGACGAGCCGGTGGGCTCGCCGATTGTCACCAATCCGGACATTTTGGTTGCGATGAATTTGCCCTCTTTGGACAAATACGAGAGCGCCGTCAACCCCGGTGGTATCATTTTTGCCGACTCCACGCTGATTGAGCGTAAGGTCGAGCGGGATGACGTGACGGTGTATTATATTCCCGCCACGAAACTCGCCGGAGAAAACGGCATTCCTACCCTGGCGAACATGGTTATTATGGGCAAACTGCTCGCGGTGTTGGGCGATAACAGTGAAGAGGGGATTGCCGCTGCGTTGGGTAAGGTAATATCTGCCCGCAAGGCCGCTATGTATGATGCGAACTACACAGCCATGAAATTGGGTGCGGATTACGAATAAGGGGATGAGAGTATGCAGATAACGATTACCAAGACAACAGCGCCGAAAGAAAAACCGGCGAGCGACATTTTGGGATTCGGTCAGTATTTCACCGACCACATGTTTATGATGGATTATTCGGCGGAGCAGGGATGGCACAATGCGCGCATCGTGCCGTTCGGCCCGCTGGCGATTCACCCGGCCTGCACGGCGTTGCACTACGGCTCGGAGATTTTTGAAGGGCTCAAAGCCTATCGCCGTGCGGACGGCGTGGTGCAGATGTTCCGTCCGATGGAGAATATCCGTCGCATGAACAATTCCGCCGAGCGTCTGTGCCTGCCCACCATTCCGGAGGAAGAGGCGTTGGAGGTTTTGACTGCGTTTGTGCAGTTTGAGCAGGATTGGACGCCGTCGGCGCCCGGCACGTCTTTGTATTTGCGCCCCTTTATGTTTGGTAGCGATGAGACGTTGGGCGTGCACGCGGTGCACAACGCCCAGTTCATCATTATCGCGTCGCCGGTGGGCAGTTATTACAAAGAGGGCATTAACCCGGTGCGTATCATGATAGAGGACGAGGATGTCCGCGCGGTACGTGGCGGCACGGGCGAGGCGAAATGCGGCGGCAACTATGCGGCCAGCAACCGCGCCGGTCAGCGCGCGGAAGAGAAGGGTTATTCTCAGGTGTTGTGGCTGGATGGCGTTGAGCGCAAGTATATCGAGGAAGTCGGCGCTATGAACGTGATGTTCAAAATCGCCGGCCGCATCGTGACACCGAAATTGTCCGGCTCTATTCTGCCGGGTATCACGCGCAAATCCTGCATTGAGGTGCTTCGTCAGCAAGGATACACGGTAGAAGAACGCTTGCTGAGCATCGATGAATTGAGCCAGGCTATGGCGGACGGCACGCTGGAAGAGGCGTGGGGCTGTGGCACGGCGGCGGTCATTTCCCCGATTGGCGAGTTGTGCTATAAGGGTGTGAAATACCCGGTCAACAATGGAGAAATCGGTGCGGTGACCCAGTATTTGTACGATACCTTAACCGGCATTCAATGGGGGCGTGTCGAGGACACGTTTGGTTGGACGCATCCGCTGGAAAGCAAATAAAAATTGCAAGGCAGGTATTGACAAATACTTTGGCTGATGCTATAATCTATGGAAAATCCCGTATAAATAAATGCGTTGATGGAGATTTTTCTTTTTCACAACCCGTTTCAGAGAGCCGTCGTTGCTGGGAGGACGGTACGGAAGGATTAGAAATTCTGGCTCCGGAGCAGAGTGGCTGAACCCTCTTATGGTTTTGAGGCAGTAGGCGGCTACGGCTTGCCCCGTTACCATGGCAAGGAGCTTGCTGGAGCTTCGTTGAGTGACCGTCTTTTGGGCGGTAATAAGGGTGGTACCACGGAAATTGTTTCGTCCCTAAAATCGGCATTGCCGATTTTAGGGATTTTTTTTATTTTCGGTTGCCAACACAGCCGGCAGAAAGGGAGTAACCAGTATGAATCAAATCAAAATCGCAGACATCACATTGTGTCGGGAGGATGGCGCCTTCACCTTCAAGGAGAAGATTGAAATTGCGCGTCAGTTGGAGCGCCTCAATGTAGATGTCATTGAATTGCCGGCGATTACCCAGGTGCGGCAAGACACTTTGCTGGTACGCACGCTCGGCTCCTTTGTAAAGCAATCCACCTTGTCAGTTGCTGCCGGCTTGACAGAAGAGAGCGTAGACTTGGCAGCGGCCGCGTTGGAAGGCACAGCGCATCCGCGCATCCGCATTGAACTGCCGTTGTCTGCTGTGGGCATGGAATATGCGTGTCATAAGAAACCGGCGGCTATGCTTCCTTGGATTACGAAGGTGGTGGAGCGTGCCTGCGCGACGGGATATCCGGTGGAATTTTGCGCGTTGGATGCCACCCGTGCGGAAGCCGGCTTTTTGAAACAGGCCATAGAAGCGGCGGTGCAGGCCGGTGCAATGTGCGTGTCGATATGTGACAACGCGGGTCAACAGTTGCCGGATGATTTTGCGGACTTTGCGGCGGTGGTGCAGGAATCGGTTGACGTGCCGCTGGGCGTGGGTTGCGACAATCAAAACGGTTTGGCTTGTGCGCAGGCTATTCTTGCGGTGCGGCGGGGTGTTTCTTTTGTGAAGACCTCGGTGGGCGGCACCGGTGTGCCGTTGGAGATTTTTGCCTCTATGGTGAAGAATTGCGGTGACAATTACGGAATGGCTTGTGGCATCCGTTATACGGAACTGCATCGCATTGCCAAACAGATTGCTTGGATTGCGGATAAAGGGGAAAATCAAAAGACGGCCATATCCGTTGTGGGTAGCGAGCAGGAGAGCATTCATTTGGACGATAAGGACGACCAAGCGGCGGTGACAATGGCGGCGGCGCGTCTGGGATACGATTTATCCGATGAGGACCAGGCCAAGGTGTATGAGGAGTTTCAGCGGGTAGCCGCCAAAAAGCAGGTGGGTGCCAAAGAACTGGAAGCGATTGTCGCCAGCACGGCGTTGCAGGTTCCGGCCACCTATAAACTGGTGAGTTATGTTATCAATAACGGTAACATCATTTCTGCCAGCGCGCAGATTTCGGTGCAAAAAGGAGATAAACTGTTACAGGGCGTCTGCATTGGTGACGGCCCGATTGATGCTGCGTTTTTGGCGATTGACCAGATTATCGGGCATCACTATGAATTGGATGATTTCCAAATTCAGTCTGTGACGGAGGGCAAAGAGGCGATGGGCTCGGCGCTTGTGAAATTGCGTGCCGGCGGGAAATTGTATGCCGGAAACGGCATTTCCACCGACATCATCGGCGCAAGCATTCGGGCGTATCTCAACGCGGTGAACAAGATTGTCTATGAGGAGGGTTGAGCATGAAACTGTCGTTTTCCACCAAAGGATGGCATAACAACACCTTTGAAGAGTTTTGTCAAACGGCGGAAGATTTGCATTTTGCGGGTATAGAACTGCACAATATTTATAACCGTTTGTTTACGGATAAAAACGGCGCTTTTCACGATTATAAAGCAGCCTCCACGCGGCGCCGTTTGTATGAGAAAGGGTTATCCATTCCTTGTATGGATACGGTGTGTGACGTGGCGGATGCCGCTACGCATGCGCAATCTGTGGAAGAAATCACCCGCTGCTTAGAGATTGCGGACAATCTGCGCATTCCGTGCGTGCGGCTGAAAGCCGGCGCGGCGGAAGATACGCAGGCGGCGATGGAGCGGGTGGCCGCGTTGGTGGCAGAGGTGCTACCCATGGCGCAGGATAAGAACGTCACCTTGTTGCTGGAAACCTCCGGTCTGTTTTGCAACACGGCGGATTTGCGCGCTTTGCTGGACCGCTTTGCCAGCGACCATTTGGCGGCCTTGTGGCAGCTGTCGGCGGCCTATTTCGGGGGCGGGGAAAGCCCGGAGAAAATCATTGAAAATCTCGGCGCGTATATACGCCACGTGCATATTCACGATGCAATGCCCACCCGAAATGGTGTGGAATACTGCCTGATGGGCGAGGGGAAATTGCCCATTCGGGATATGATGTTGGCTCTGCGTTCGGTGAATTATGATGGGTTTATTTCGCTTGTTTGGGACCCGGCGTGGTGTGAGGAACTGGACGATATGGAGATCATTTTCTCCCAATTCGTGCAGTATATGAAACAGTTCAGCAACACCTCCCGCAATGAGAAAAGTTTGTACTACAATCGTGCTCGCACGGGCAAATTTGTGTGGGAGAAGGATCGGCTGATTGACGCAACTTTCTCTGAGGTGTTGGACCGCATGGTGGAGGAATTCCCTGACCAGTATGCGTTTAAGTATACAACGCTGGACTACACCCGCACGTATAGCGAATTCCGCGACGACGTGGACACGTTTGCGCAGTCGCTCATTGCCTTGGGCGTTAAGGCCGGCACGCATGTGGCGGTGTGGGCGTCCAATGTGCCGCAGTGGTATATTGCGTTTTGGGCGACGGTGAAACTCGGGGCGGTGCTGGTGACGGTGAATACAGCGTATAAGATTCACGAGGTGGAATACCTGTTGCGTCAGTCGGATACGCATACGCTCATCATGACACGTGGCGCAAAAGATTGCGACTATGGAGAGATTGTGGCGCAATTGTGTCCGGAACTGGCAAACAACAAACCGGGCACGCCTTTGCATGCGCGGCGCCTGCCGTTCTTGCGCAACGTCATTACGGTCGGATTCCGTCAAAAAGGATGTTTGGAATGGGGCGAAGCGCTGGATCGGGCGGCTCAGGTGCCGTTGGAAGAGGTGCATCGCATGGCTGCCGCCGTCAACAAAGACGACGTGTGTAATATGCAGTATACCTCCGGCACCACCGGCTTCCCGAAAGGGGTTATGCTGACGCACTATAACGTGGTCAACAACGGCAAATACATCGGCGACCACATGGATTTATCCACGGCGGACCGCATGATGATTCAGGTGCCGATGTTCCATTGTTTTGGCATGGTGCTGTCGATGACGGCGTCTATGACACACGGCACCACTATGTACCCGTTGCCGTATTTCTCCGCCAAACCGGCGCTTGCGTGTGTGCACAACGAGCATATCACGGCATTCAACGGTGTGCCGACGATGTTTATTGCCATGATGCAACATGAGGATTTTGCAAAGACGGATTTCTCCTACATGCGCATCGGTATTATGGCGGGTGCGAACTGCCCGGCGGATTTGATGAAAAA
>JAFPCP010000033.1 GCA_017423825.1 Clostridia bacterium
AACGTGGCCATAATGACCGGCACAAGAGGGGAGGTGTAGTCTTCTATCTTGCTTTGCAGGCCGGTTTTCTGCACGTTCATATTACAGGGAGTCCCGTCCCGCCAATAGGCGATACTGGACAAGAAGCCATAGTTTCCGTTGAGTTGTTTGTCAGCATCCAGCAAAGCAGACAAAGCACCGGGATCGGGGATGCAATCGTCATCCATAATCCACAGATAGTCATAGCCGGCCTCGGCCGCCACACGCATGCCGAAATTGAATCCGCCGGCACCGCCGAGATTGGCACCGGTGTTTATATAGCGCACAACGCCTGCGTCGGCGAAGGGGGCAACGGCCTCTTTGGTGCCGTCGGTGCTGGCGTTGTCGATAACCAAAATATCTAATGCCGGACAATCCTGTTGTTGCAGGGCGGCGATGTTGCGTAGAAGAAACTCTTTGCGGTTGAAAGTCACCACGATAGCGGCAATGTGTTTATCCATACAGCCTCCGTGAATTTTCCTATCAGCGAGTGTTTGTTTTTGTTTATTGTTGGGGAAAAGATGCCTGTTTATGCGCCCCGAAAAAGCCAAAAGATAGTCGGACACGCACAGACTAATACTACCATAGTTGGGGAATAATGTCAATATATTTCCGCTTTGTGCGGGGTGTCATCCGGCACGCCAAAAACCGCCGAGACGGCTGTGCGTTTCGGCGGTTTTTGCGGTGTTGTATTAAGAGATGGCTTTTTCGGCAAAGGTGTTGTTGACCACTTGCCCGTAATCGGCGATTTGCGTCAATTCGCCCGCCTCGGTCATCACGGATTGCAGACGGTTGAAACTCTCCTCGGTCATGGCCGGGGTTTCGCACCAGGCATCGATGCTGCGATAGCTTTCGACAGCCTTGGTCAGCAGCGATAGCTCCGTGTCCGGGAAACTGTCTTTGACCGCCTCGGCAATTTCGGCGGCCGAGTGGGTGGCAACCCACTGTTGCCCTTTGTATACGGCATTGGTGAATCGCTGAATCAGGTCGCTGTTTTCCGCGAGGTAACTCTTTTTCGCAAAATAGGCGGTATACGGGATGTCGCCGGAGGCCTCTCCCACGGAGGCGACGATGTAGCCCTGCCCTTTCTCTTGCAACATGGAAGCGGTGGGCTCAAACGCGGTGACGTAATCCCCGGTGCCACCGGTGAACGCGGCGGTCATCATGGAAAATTGCACGCTGGTGTCCAGCGTGGTGTCTTTCTGCGGGTCAAGGCCGTTTTTACGCAGCACGTGTTCCAGCGTCATATACGGCACGCCGCCCTTGCGGCCGGGGAGCACCACTTTTCCGGCTAATTTATCCCATGTGAAATTGCTGTCCGGCTGGCGGGCAAGCAAGAACGAGCCGTCGCGTTGAGTGATTTGCGCAAACACTTGGGTGAAGTCCTCTTTGCCTTCGTTATACACGTAGATAGAGGCCTCCGGACCGGCGAAACCGATGTCCATATTCCCAGACAAAACCGCGGCCATCACCGCATCGGCGCCTTGGCCGTTGGACAGTTCGATTTGTATGCCTTCTTCCTCAAAAAAGCCTAAGGAGATGGCAACGTATTGAGGCGCATAGAAGATGGAATGGGTGACCTCACATACACGGACGGTTTGCAGACCGTCGGTTTGCTTAGAGCAGCCGACCAAGCCAAGCGCCAAGAGAGTGGCTGCCAGCACACAAGAAAGCGTGCGGCGGACAGCGCGAGATAAACGATTCATCGACAATCTTCCTTTCCGTATCAACGGTGTGATAGTCAGCGATGACCAAAGCGCCGTCCGACAAGCCGTTGAACGAGCACAACCGCTTCATACAGCAGCGCGGCCACCACCGCCAGAATGATGACGCTGGACATGACCAGGTCCATTTTGAAAACCTGGCCGCCATATACGATGAGGTATCCCAACCCGGCGCGGGACACCAAAAATTCGCCGGCGATAACCCCGACGAGGGACAGGCCGATATTGACTTTTAACGAGTCGAACAGGGTGGGAATATTATAGGGCAGCACGATTTTGCAGAACACCTGCGTTTTGGTTGCGCCGAACGTGTGCGCCATGCGGATGGCGCTTTGGTCGGTGTCTCGAAACCCGCTGAGCATTTCCAACACCGTCACCACCAGCGAGATGGCTAGCGCCATAAAAACGATAGCGCGTGTGCCGGCGCCCGCCAAGATGATAATGACCGGCCCCAAGGCGATTTTTGGCAGACTGTTAAGCACCACCAAATAGGGTTCGCTGACCTTGGAAATGAATGGGCTCCACCACAACAGAACGGCCAGCAGAATACCTGCCGCCGCGCCGAGGAAAAAGCCGGCCAGCGTTTCGCCGATGGTCACCCGCATATGATACAGCAGGTCACCGTCAGCCAGGGTTAAGTAGGTATGCAAAATCTGGGAGGGCTGGCTGAAAATGAAACTATCTATCCACCCCAGCCTCGCCGCTCCCTCCCATCCCAAGATCAGGAGTATCAACAACCCCAGCCGGCATAGGGTGATTTGTTGTTTGCGCCGCCGGGTTTGTTTGAGGTAAAGCGCTCTCTCCGGTGAGAGATTCGATAGGGTGGTTGTTGGTTTCATACATCCCCAGTTCCTTCCATATGCGATTGAAATAGCCGCCGAAATCCGGGTGGGCTCGGCATGCAAGCGGCGTGCGGTTCGGGAGACCGAAGCGGATGGGCAGCTCGGTTTGTATGACAGCCGGCCTTTTGGAGAGGATCAGGACCTTGTCGCCCATACAAATGCTTTCGGGGATATCGTGGGTTACCATAAGCACGGTAACCTGCTCCTGCCGGATGATGCGGTACACGTCCTCGGTGACTTCCAGCCGGGTTTGGTAGTCAAGGGCAGAAAACGCCTCGTCCAGCAACAGAATGTCGGGGTTAATGGCCAATGTGCGAATGAGGGCTGCGCGTTGCCGCATGCCGCCGGACAGTTGCGAGGGGCGGCTGCCCGCAAAGGCGGCCAGGCCGTATGTTTCCAACAAATGGTCCGCCCGATCCCGCATTTCCGGCGTGAGTTGATGGCGAATTTCCAGCCCTAAATACACGTTTTGCCGGATGGTACGCCATTCCAGTAAATTGTCCTGTTGCAACATATAGCCGATGTGGGGGCTCGGGCCGGTGACCCGTTTTCCGCGGATAAGCACCTGTCCGCCGGTCGGTGCGAGTGTGCCGGCGATGATGGAGAGCAAGGTGGATTTGCCGCAGCCGCTCGGCCCCACCATGCTGAAAAAATCGCCCTTATTCATGGTGAAATGGATGTTTCCCAGCGCCACGGTTTCCCCTTTTTCGGTTTGGTAGGATTGCCGCACCTGTTCCACGCGCAGAATTTCCATACTGTTCATCCTTTCTTCGCCCACGGTCTCCTACACCCAGTGTATGCGCCTTTCAAAAAATGGTGTGCTTTTTCCGCCGTCCTCTTGACAATTAGTGGCAGAATGATGTAATATAGTATGCGGTGGTGTAGAACATCTGTGCCTTGATAAAACACACCGCCACAGCACACCGGGACGACGGCGGTGTTTGCCGTTTTTCGGTTCCGATATGTTGATTAATGTTTTTTGGCAACCCCGTGGGGGTTTTTACCGTTTGGCAGTGTTTGATGGATAGGTTTGCCATATAGACTTTGCATACATCTTTCAAAACTGAAAAGTCCCATGGGATTGCCTTGCTATCCAAATTTTATAGGAGGTGTATCCCGATGTTCGAGTTATCCCCTGTCTTATGGGCGGCCCTGTGTGTGGCCGGCGTGGCGGTGGGTGCGTTGGTGGCTGGCTTGATTGCGTACCGAGCGGGTATCGCTCATCGCAAGAAAGTAGCTGAGGCTCAAATCGGCTCGGCCGAAACAGAGGCCCAGCGTATTCTCAAAGATGCGCATCAACAAGCAGAAGCGTCGAAAAAAGAGGCGCTGTTGAAGGCAAAAGACGAGATTTACCGTTTACGTAACGAATCCGAAAAAGAACTCAAAGAGCGCCGCGGTGATATTCAGCGGCAGGAGCGGCGTTTACAGCAAAAAGAAGAAACGCTGGACCACAAGGTCGAAAATTACGAGAAAAAAGAAGAGGCTTTGGCGCAGAAAGTGCGCGAAGTCGAGAACCGCATGGCGGATGTCGAGGCTCTCAAAAAGAGCCAGTATGAATTGCTGGAACGGCTGTCCGGTTTTTCCAAGGAACAAGCCAAGGAATACCTGCTTGCCAGCCTGAGCGAAGAACTGCAACATGATAAAGCCCGCAAACTGTCGGAGTTTGAAACACAACTCAAAAATGAGGCGGACCAGCGTGCGCGTGCGCTTGTTTCCCAGGCAATTCAACGTGTGGCGGCGGACCAAGTGGCCGAAACCACCGTTTCTGTGGTGCCGTTGCCCAACGACGAAATGAAGGGCCGCATCATCGGTCGCGAAGGCCGCAACATCCGTGCGATTGAAACGCTTACAGGCATCGACCTGATTATCGACGACACGCCCGAAGCCATCACCTTGTCGGGATTTGATCCGGTGCGGCGCGAGATAGCCCGCATCGCCATGGAGAGACTTGTTTCCGACGGCCGGATTCACCCCGCTCGCATCGAGGAAATGGTAAACAAAGCCCGCCGCGAGGTGGAAAACACCATCAAAGCGGAAGGCGAGCGCGCGGTGCTGGAAACCGGTCTGCGCGGCATCAATCCGGAAATCGTCAAGTTGCTCGGACGGTTGCATTATCGTACCAGTTACGGTCAGAACGTACTTAACCACTCGATGGAAGTGGCGTTCCTATCCGGCATTATGGCGAGCGAACTCGGCATTGACCCCGAAGTGGCTCGGCGCGCAGGCTTGTTGCACGATATCGGCAAATCGGTTGACCACCAAGTGGAAGGCTCGCACATCGAAATCGGTGTGGACATTGCCCGTAAGTATAAAGAAAGCGAAGCGGTGGTACACGCAATCCAAGCCCACCACGGAGACGTCGAAGCGCAAACGGTGGTGGCTTGCCTGGTGCAGGCCGCGGATGCCATTTCGGCTGCTCGTCCCGGCGCCCGCCGTGAGAATTTGGAAAACTATATCAAACGGTTGGAAAAACTGGAAGAACTGGCCAACAGTTTTGAAGGTGTGGAACGCTCCTTTGCGATTCAAGCCGGCCGTGAGGTGCGCATCATCGTTCGTCCGGATAAGGTCAACGACGATGAGATGGTCGTTCTCGCGCACGATATTGCCAAGAAAATCGAAACCAACATGGATTATCCCGGCCAAATCAAGGTCAATCTCATTCGAGAAAACCGCGCCGTGGATTTTGCAAAATAACCCAAAGCGAAATAAAAACGCCGCTCACTGTATAACAACAGTGAGCGGCGTTTTTTTCATATTTCACATGCTATCCGCGTACATATATAGGGGCGGATAGGGGGCATAGAAAATGGCGTGTGTATACAGCGGACCGGCGTCTTTGTTGGTAGGCGGGCTGTTTTTGTTGTGGGGCCTGTGTGACCGTCGCCGTGGTCGGGTGTGTTTGTTTGGCGGGGGCTGTTTAGCGGTGTTAGGGTTTTTGTTCACCTGCACGCCGCAATCTTGGGGGCTCCCGTTGTCGGGCGTGTTGGCTGTGGGCACCCTGTTTGCCGTTTTGTTACATAAATGGGTGGTATCCGTTTAATCGCGGGATTTGTCAGCCTTTTTGCGTGCTAAGCGCACGCTGCGTTTTTGCTTGACGGGGGCTGACGTCTGTTCTTTCCCGGCATAGGTATCCAGCCCGATTGTGCTCTCATCCTTGAAGAGCGGGGCACCGTCCAGAGAATAGGTCGAGCGGTAGGCGCCACTTTCCTGTCGGATGCGTTGGGCGCGGTTTTCCAGCATATGCAACAGCGAGGCGGCGGCAATCAGGCCGCCGGCAATAACCGAGCTGAAATGACGATATAACAAGCGCCAGGTGGTCAGCCCTTGGGCGACGCCGTCGCTGCCAATTTTGGCCGGAAAGGCATTTTTCAGCGCCAGCGCTACGAGCAACCCTAACAACGCCCCGACAAGCCCCATTATCAAAGAAAACAGGGGCTTGTTGTTGCGCTCCTTGCACACGATAAGCACCACAAAAGCGCCGCTCACAAAGACGAGAGCGAGTATCCAGCCGGCCAGCAGCCACGGCAAAGTTTCCAAAAGGTCGGGATTTTTCAGCTGTATGCTGCCGATGGCTAACAATTGAAATATGAGAGCGATAGCCAGCAATATGCCGGCAATACCGGTGAACCATTTAGCCAGTGTACGCATAGGTCAAACTCCTTTTTCTTGTGTATTTGTTAACAGATGATGCACTTTCAGCACGGCAATTTGTGTTTTGGCATCCGGAATCTCGCCTGCCAAAATTTGTTCAACCAGCGTATCGAGAGGCCGGCGAAGGACGTGCAAAAATTCGTCTGCATCGGGATGCGCCTCGATTGGTTGCAGACCGGTGGCCATGTATAGGTGAATCACTTCGTCGCAATAACCGGGCGTGGGATATACAGTGCCAAGCGGTGTGAAATGGGCGGCCTGATACCCGGTTTCTTCGGCCAGTTCGCGTTGCCCGGTGAGCAAAGGCGGCTCTCCCGGTTCTCGTTTGCCGGCCGGGATTTCCGTCAAGATGGAGCCGTAGGGGTGTCGGTATTGCTGTACCAGCAACACCTCCCGCGCTTCGGTCAGGGCGACAATGCCTACCCCGCCGGGGTGTTCGATAATCTCGCGCTGAGCGGTTGTGCCATCCGGCAATTGCACAGAGTCTATACGCAGATGCAACAGACGGCCCTCAAAAGCAGGCGCAGAAGACAGCGTTTTTTCCGTTAGTTCCATAAAAACCTCCCTATGAGACGGATGGGGGATGCGAAAGGAAGATGGATATGTCCATGCGGGTGCAACCGTGGCTCACAACCGCGCAGCCGATTGACCATGCGGTGGTGTGTGGGTTGAATGCCGCTTTATGTGGTCGATACCCTGTTTTGCGACCGATAACAGTCGGACATAGCTTTTTGGGACGGGGGATAGAGGCGCTCGTATTGTCCGAACCCCGCAAAACACGGCCGCACGTTCAGCGGGTGTTGATAGCGGCGGCCTTTCACGGGCAGGAGTGGCTGACCGCTTTGTGTGCTTTGCGGTTGTGTGAGGAGTTGTGTGTATCCTTGCGTGCCGGCTTGCAGCTGTGTGGTGTGTCGGTACGCAAGGCGTTGCAGGGGCGGCAGATTTGGTTTTTGCCGCTGGTTAATCCGGATGGCGTGGAGATAGCCCGCGTCGGCAGTCGAGCAGCCGGAGAATACCGAGCGTTCGCGGCCGCCGCCGGCGCGGATACGCCGGGGTTGTGGCAAGCCAATGCCCGGGGCGTTGATATCAATCATAATTTTAACGCAGGGTGGGCTCAAATGCAAGCCCAAGCTGAAAAAAGCGGCAAAAACCGCCCCGGGCCTCGGCAATACAGCGGCCCCATACCGGAAAGTGAGCCGGAAACAAAAGCGGTTGCCGATTTGTGTCGGCGGTATGCGTTTCGGCACGTGGTGGCATTGCACAGTCAAGGGGAAGAGGTTTATTGGCGATATGGCGAGAATACGCCGCCGCAAAGCCGTATCATGGCGCAGGTGTTGGGCGCGGCCGGTGGGTATACCGTCACCGACCCGCAAGGGTTTGCCTCCCATGGCGGGTTTAAGGATTGGTTTATTTCCTGTTTTCACCGCCCCGGATTCACCGTTGAGTTGGGAAAAGGCGTCAATCCTTTGCCGGTGGAGGAGTTTGAGGCTATATATCAAAAAGCACGTGAAATGTTGGTGCTATCTGTGCTGTTATAAAAGAGCGGCGCATCGGGAAAACCGATGCGCCGTTTTTTTATCGTGTGGTTTTGCGAATGTTTTTAACGATGGCCGAAATGGCGGGGGATAAAATCAGGTTGGCGGTAAATTCCACAATGAAATTCACACCCACCAAAATCACCACCGCGAAATACAGGGCGGACGCACTGCCCATGCCCAGTTTATCAGCGAAATCCAGCATCACACCGCGGAACACCGTAAGCATGCCGAGCAAGAAAATGCCGGTGTTCACCACGGGTGCGGCGGCGGCCGCCAGCACGGTGCCTACCCATGCGTTATTTTTGCACAGGCGAGGAAGCAAGCCGGCTACCCAGCCTGCGGCGATTCCTTTGAGCAGACAAATCAAAGCGGTGAGCGCGGGATTGGCAATCCACATCATGGTGGATAACTCGCCGGCCCGTCCGGTGATGACCAACAGGGTGACCACCACACCGAACACACCGCCTAAAATCGCGCCTGCGGCCGGTCCGAACAACAGCGCCCCCACCACAATCGGGACAAGCACCAACGATAAGGTCAGGCCGCCCGGTAAGGGGATGACGATTTGTTGCAACAGGATAATAATGGCCGAGAGCAAGGCCAGTTGCACGGTGCGCAGCGTTTTTTGTTGAATACGAGACATGATACATACACTCCTTTACTGTCGTTTCCCATAAAGGGAATACCACGTGTTAGGTTTTATAGACAAAGCCTTTTCGCATATGCAGCTGGCACGCCATAGGCTGTGCCGCCGAGCGGCAATGGCTTTTATCCCGATGTTATTTATGGTTTTTCTCCCAAATGAGGCGTAAACCGTTGAGCAACAACTCATTCACGTACAAAGTTTTGGTTTCACAATAGCTAATAACCTGTCGACCGAGTCCGCCGGTGATGACGATGGGGGCGTCATACCCCAGTTCTTGTATGATGCGGTGGTTCATGCCGTCCAGCATGGCCGCTGTGCCGTATACCGCCCCGGATTGCAGACAGGCTGTTGTGTTGCTGCCGACCACGTGGGCGGGTGCGTCCACGCTGATATGCGGCAGCAGAGAGGTGTGTGCGGTCAGCGAATTCAAACCGGTCAGGATGCCCGGCATGATGGCGCCGCCGCGAAAGGCTCCGTCTTTATCCACGACGGACACGGTGGTGGCGGTACCCAAATCCCAAATAATACAAGGTGCGCCGACCTCTTCTACTGCGGCAACGGCCCCTACCAACAAATCGGCACCCAGCGTGGCCGGGTTATCAATGCGGATATTCAGGCCGGTTTTTGTGCCCGGGCCGACCAGCAGCGGTGTGATGCCGGTGACCTTTTGTATAGCCCCACATAGAGCGTGGTTGAGCGGCGGCACCACAGAGGATATAACTGCCCCGGAAAAGCCGCTCGCCTCCAATTTGTATAAGCGCAACAAATCCATCAGTTCCACGGCGTACTGGTCTTCCATACGCGTACGGTCGGTGGCGATGCGGGATTGCAACAGTAGCTGTTTGCCCGCAAAAACACCGACGGTGATGTTGGTGTTGCCCATATCCACTACCAGCAACATAAGGGAAGCCTCCTCACAAACGCATAGGTGCAGAAACACGCTCTGCACCTATGCCTGTAATACGTATATTGGTCAAATTACGCCTGGTCAGCGCTGCCCAGAACATGCTGGATTTTGTGGCTGACGACCGCGGTGATGTTGGCGCGGCCATCCCCCAGATATTGACGGGGGTCAAAGTGCGTCGGGTTCTCAGCCAAGTGTTTGCGGATGCCGGCGGTCATAGCCAGACGCAGGTCGGAATCCACGTTGATTTTGCACACAGCCATAGAAGCCGCTTGCCGCAACATGTCCTCGGGGATGCCGATAGCATCCGCCATCTGTCCGCCGAATTGGTTCACGGTGGCGACGTATTCCGGCATCACCGAAGAGGCGCCATGCAACACGATCGGGAACCCGGGCAGGCGGTCCATAACCTCTTGCAGAATGTCAAAACGAAGCTGCGGTTTCTGGCCGGGTTTGAATTTGAACGCGCCGTGGCTGGTGCCGATGGCAATGGCCAAGGAATCCACACCGGTGCGGGTGACGAAATCCTGCACCTGCTCGGGGTCGGTATAGTTGGCCTTGTCCGCTTCGACGCTGACCTCATCTTCGACGCCGGCCAACTGCCCTAATTCACCTTCAACGGTGACATAGGGATTGTGGGCGTGCGCGTAGTCTACGACTTTTTTGGTCAGAGCCACGTTCTCTTCGTAAGAAAGATGGGAGCCGTCAATCATCACCGAGGTGAAACCGCCGTCGATGCATTCTTTGCACAGTTCAAAACTGGAACCGTGGTCCAAATGCAGGGCGATGGGAAGCCCGGTTTCTTCTGCGGCGGCCTGCACCATGTTGTACAGATAGGCGTGGTGTGCATATTTGCGAGCACTGCCGGACACCTGCAAGATAACGGGGGAGTTGAGTTGTTTGCAGGCGTCGATGATGCCTTGCACAATCTCCATATTGTTGACGTTGAAAGCACCGATGGCGTAACCGCCTTTGTAGGCTTTCTGGAACATGTCTTTTGTGTTAACGAGTGGCATAGAAATGACCTCCTTGAGTTTTTCATTTTCTATATTATAACGCATTTTACGCTGATTGCCAATACTTTCGCTTGAAAAATTGTTCTGCGTGGGCTGAAAAATCTTGTGCAACTTGCTGGGTGGGATGCTTAGGACGGTTCCTTTTCCCACGGGATGATGCACAGCGCCTCCGCCAGCGGTTCGTTCATCCAAATGGACGGGGTGACACGCAGCGTAAACCCTTGGCCGGCGGCGGCAAGGCAGTCCTTCGGCTCCAAGCGCGGCAGAGAATACAACTGCATGAGCAGGGTGATGACACCCCCATGTGTGCAAATCACCGCTTCGGTGTCCCCGTCGTGGATAAGGGTGTTGACGATGTTTTCAAACGCCGCACAAACCCGCGCGCGGAACGTTTCGGTGTCCTCTCCGCCGGGAATGACCGGGTTTTGTCCCTCCATCCATTGCAAAAACCGCTCGTCGTTCTTCAATTCGCGGATGCTTTTGTTCTCGAATTCCCCAAAATCACACTCCGAAAGGCCGTCTACCGTCTCCGGTTGGCAACCGGGATACAGCACTTCCAGCGTTTGTCGACACCGGGTGAGGGGGCTGGTGAAAAAGCGCGCCCCGCCGGGGTACGCGTGCGTTTCTTTCAAAGCGAGCAGAGCCGCCAATCCGCCGGGTGACAGCGGCAAATCGGTGCGGCCGATATAGACACCTTGTTCGTTCGCTTCGGTTATGCCGTGGCGTAACAGGTGGATTTTGTACGTTTTCATAATTCGACTCCTTTTTTAACTTAATTTTCAGCGAATGTCTTGTGATAAAATGCCAAAAATCAACTATCTGTAAAATTTTGCTTGACAAAAAAAGTGTTTTCTAGTACAATTTCGAGATGTCGCCTCTATTTTTCACATTTTTCGATAAATGGAGGCTATTCTTGTCTGTAAATCCGTGAGAAAGGAGGGGAACCACGTATGAACGCTGCATTTCCGCGCATCATGACGTTGTTGCGCAAAGAGCGGGGCATCAGCCAGAAACAGGCCGCTGCCGATCTGCATATTTCGCAGGCATTGCTGTCGCATTACGAAAAAGGAATTCGAGAGTGCGGACTGGATTTTGTAGTGAATGCGGCGGATTATTACGGGGTTTCCTGTGATTATCTTTTAGGCCGCACGGCCGACAAGAGCGGGGCTATGATCGCGGTGGACGAGATTCCCGATGAGGATATGTCTATCCAAGATAAACGCTTGCAAGCGGGCGGCGTGATGGCAACGCTGAACAAAAAGCTGATCATCAATTCTTTACAGGTGCTTTTCGATCTGTTGCAAAAATGCAACAACAAAGCGTTGACCGCCGAAGTGTCCAACTGCCTTGTGCAGATTACCTATGTTGTTTTCCGGCGCATTTACAGCGCCAATCCGCGGAATCCAAAGGCTATGTTTTCGGTGGAAGAATATTTGTATCAGCCCGCCGCAGTGGCGGCGACAGCGCGCTCGGCAGCCAAAATCGGCGAACTGGCCCGAGGGGCTACGGTGGATGGCATTGCGGGCGTTGACCAGCAAAAAATGCCGGCTATCCTGCCGGATGATTTAACCGCACAATATCCCCAGTTTGCCAATTCTCTGCTCACTCTGTTGCGCACGGCCGAGAAGAGTCTCGAAGAATAAACATATACTGCCATCTGTATGGATACAAGGCGGAGCCGCATCGGCTCCGCCTTTTTTTACGGTTCGTTTGTGGCGGTGTCGGTGGAAACACGCATGAACGCACATATGTAACACGACACAGCCGTGATGGCAAGCAGCGCGGTCCAAGCCCACCATAACGGGGTGGGATTATCGATGTAGGCATTTGGTTGGATAAAATTCTGTACGTCGGTCAGGTTGTGAAGCAACGATATAACCAGCAGCCACGTAGAGGAAAAACAAGCCACAACGCGGTCGTATATCCCGCCCTGCACAGCGTTTGCACCCGCTGCCAATGACAGATAGGGCAGCGAGGGACCGGCGATAGCTACCATCGAAACCCATACGACTTCCGACGGTTGGTTATACGCCAACGTGATGCCGGCATCGACGGCAAAGGCGGCGGCCAAGAGCCAAACTATCCCCACCAGCAAGCGGGCGATGATGCGCGCGCTTTTGGCTTGTTGTCCGTATTTGGTGAGCAGAAAAACCACCAAAACCACCGTCATACCCACCAGGCTAATGGCGGGGCGTGCCAGGTGAAAACACAAGGGGATGCTCAAACATACCTGCACCCATTGTGCACCCATAAAAATCCGACGGAGGGTTTGTGCGGCACCGAGGCGATTTGTCATGCACTCACGTCCTTTTCTGGAAGAGATTTCGCTATCATTATAGTAGAGACGGACGCAAAAAGCAAGCGTTACCTTTTGGCTGGTCAGCGGAATCGGTGATGGTGGTTTTGTGTAGCTCGAGAAGAAAAGTTGTCTGCGCAAATCGGCGCATAAGCGGACAAGCGAAGTGGGTCCCCCACAGATTGATATAAGCCCCTCGTTTGCGCCGCATCAGGCGAACCGATAATTGCATGGCCGCGGCGGCGCCCCAACCGTCCGCTAACAACAGCGGCGTGGCAGCATACCGGCATTGCCATACCCCGGCGAGAAGCAGCGCCATAAACCACGGCAAACAACCGGCGCACAGCCATAGAATAGATCCGCCGGCCATGCTGCCGTATCCCCAAATCAGCGCGGTGGGGATAAACCCGAGGGTTAAGAAGGTGGTTCGTTGCCACCAAAAACGCCACCGCCAGCCGATGGCATCCCCGAAGCGGCGAAAACCTGCAAATAGCACCCGCAGCGGCGGCGTCTGTGCGGGATTGGCCGCGAGGCGGTAATACCAAATCTCCCGACCGAGCCGCAAAGGGGGCAACAACAGCGCTTGCAGCAACCAGGCGCCGGCGATGGCGCAAAGCGCCAGTTGGCGCGGCATTGTGAGTGGGGCGGTTGCCGCCCCGCTATCCTGCCACAGCCACAAAAGTGGTAAGCAATCGGCCAGACGCAGCAAAAGATACAACAGAACGTATACCCCCTCGACGCCGGCGGCTGCGGCACGTTGCCAACCGGTGAGAGAGGCGCGCGGTGATGTTTGCATAGACAATCCCTCCGGGGATTAGTATGCCCGCTGTATGCACAAAAAAACGCCGACAGAACAAACGGTTCCGTCGGCGGTTTTTTTCGGTTAATAATACCAGGATTCCGGCAAGGGCTGGTCACACAAAACGGTGTCCACCTCGCTGATGTGGCAGAGGTTGAACAAATAGTTGTGATTAAGCTTGCTGCTGTCGCATAAGAATACACTGCGGGACGTTTGTCGCAGCATAACCCGTCGGGTTTGCGTGTTGATGTCCGATGAGTCGGATATGATCCCCTTAGGGGAAACGCCACGGCTGGAAAAGAACAGCAGATCCGTATGAAAACTGCGCAAGGCGGACTCGGCGACGCTGCCGCTGAGGGTGGTGTCGTCCTCGTTGCACACGCCACCGGTGCAGTATACGCGGACATGCAGTTTTTGCAAGGCGGCGGTTGCACGCAAGCTGTTGGTGATAACGGTGATGTTTTTGAGCGCGGCTAGGTGGGGAATCATTTGCAACACGGTGGAAGAACTGTCCAGTAGGATGGTGTCCCCGTCGTGCACCAAGGCCGCCGCCCGGCGCGCAAGCGCGTCTTTGACGTTTGCGTTGTTCATCTGCCGGACTTCAAAGGCCGGTGCCTGCGTGTGCGTCGCGTCCAAAAGGGACACGCCCCCATAACTTTTGCGCACCAGTCCGTTTTGCTCCATCGCGAGAATGTCCCGCCGGATGGTCGCCGGGCTCGCAAATAACGCCGCCGCTAAATATTCCACTGTGCAATGTTGTTTTTCGTGCAAGATGCGCAGAATCCCCTCTTGCCGTTCCACTTTGAACATAAAAACCGCCTGTTCTGTCAAAAAAATGACATAAAATGATAAAGTTTGCTCGGGTTTGTCGCAAAAAAATGATTTTTTATCAAAATGTAATCAAATGCTTGCTTTTATTAGTTGTACATATTATACTAAATGCGTGTTGGTTTGTCAATTATTAGCGGAAGTGGTGTACGCAGAAATGAAAAAGTGCGCTTTCCGCAGATAAAACCAGGATCAGCGGGTGCTTACACAAAGCGCCTGCTTATGTTCTCTAATACGGCAATTTATTGGAAAGGAATGGTAGGGTTAATGAACAAGACAAAGCGTTTGCTGGCGATGTTGCTGGCCTTTGTGTTCCTCATGGTATGCGTACCGGTCGCTTCTGCTGACGAGTGGACAGAAGACTCGTTGGGTGAAGACACCGAGTATAGCGAAGAGGCAGAGGACGGCTCGAACGAGGAAAAGGAGCAACTTCCGGAAATAGACCAGGAAGCGGCTGCCTACGAGTTGTTGAACAACGAAGGCACCGGCTACTTCTATTACTATCGTGACAACTTTGATAAGGAGCAGATCGCAGACGCATCCATCGTGTTGCCCGTTGGCCAGGCGACGTTGTCCAACGGCGCCCAAATGGCAACGCAGGATGGACGTGCTTGCGTGCTGATGAACAAACAGAATGCTTCTGTGCAGTACACCTTTACTGTTGCGCAGGAAGGCTTGTATGCGATGAGCATTGCTTACAAACCGCTTCTCGGCAACGGCAAGGATATCAACTGGCATGTGACGATGGATGGGAAGACGCCGTATGATGAGCTGGCGCCGACCACGTTGCCGCTCATCTGGAAAGATGAACTGAAAGACGGTGCGTTCCGTTTGGATGAGGACGGCAATGAATTGCGTCCCACGCAAATAGAGGTTTCTCACTGGACGGATGCTTGGTTGCAGGATACTACCGGCCAATACAACGAACCCTACCTGTTGTATTTGACTGCCGGCAGTCATACTGTGCGCTTTGCCGTGGACGAACAGGCTTTGTATCTCGGGGATATCACTTTCGGGTATCCCGAGGAAATCAGCTCTTACGAGGACTACAAGAGTTCTTTTGCTGGTGCGGAAGATGCCGCAGAATATTTTGAGCTGGAAGTGGAATACAGCACGGAAAAGTCTTCTTCGATGCTGTACCCGACGTATGACCGTGCCACCCCCGCCACCACCCCCAACAACCCGGGCAAGACCTGCCTGAACACGATTGGCGGTGGCAACTGGGGTAAGCGTGGCGATTACATAACGTGGAAAATCAACGTACCCGCCTCCGGGTATTACAACATTGCGATGCGTGCCCGTCAGAGCCTCAACGAAGGCTTGACGAGCTATCGTACGTTGCTTATTGACGGCAAGGTGCCGTTTACTGAGGCAGATGCGATTGCGTTCAAATACAACCTCAACTGGCGCGTGAACACCTTGGGCGATGGCGAAAAGCCGGTGTATCTCACCGCGGGCGAACACACCATCACGATGGTGGTCGGCACCGGTGAAGTGGCCGCCGTGTTGCGTGAGCTCAATCAGGTCGTGTTGGATTTGAACACCATATATCGTAAAATCATCATGATTACGAGCGTCACCCCCGACGTGTATCAAGACTACGAACTGCCGGCCAACATTCCCGGATTGTTGGTGGCTTTGGAGAGTTGTGCCGAGCGACTGGAAAAAATGTCGGCTGACATGAAGTCCATCACCGGTTCTGAGGGTGGTAAAGCGTATTTGTTCGACGAGATGGCGGTGATGTTACGGGATTTCGTGAAAAAACCGTACAGCATTTCCGAGCGTTTGAGCAAGTTTAAGTCTAACATTGAGAGTTTGGGTTCTTTGCTGTTGTCGCTGGGCGACATGCCGATCGAACTGGATAAAATTTATTTTGTACCGGCGGACGAAAAAGTCCCGAACGGCAAATGCGGATTGTGGGATTCGCTGACGTTCACCGTTCAGGCATTCTTCTCCTCCTTTGCAAAGGACTACGTACGTACCGAGGCGCGCGACGAGGAAGGCAAGGCCAACATTCAGGTGTGGATTTCCACCGGTCGTGACCAGGCGCAGATCATCCGTCGTTTAATTGACGATGATTTCACGCTGAAAACCGGCAACAAAGTGCAGCTGAGTATCACGGATACCGGCACAACACTGATTCAGGCAACGCTGGCCGGTAAAGGCCCGCATGCCGGTCTGTGTATCACCAAAGACACCCCCATCAACTTGGCTATGCGCGGTGGCTTGGTAGATTTGACAAAGTATAACGTGCAAAAGATAGTGGATTCCGATGAATACTATAAATCGGCCTTCCAGCCGTATTGGTATTTGGATGGTCTGTATGCCATTCCGGAAACCCAGACGTTCAGTATGCTCTTCTATCGTACGGATATTTTTGAGGAGTTGCATTTGTCTGTGCCTCAGACCTGGGAAGAGTTTTACAAATGCATCGAGGTTGTGCAGGGTAACAACCTGACTGTTGGTATGTTGGAAACCAACAGCGTTATGATGGGTGTTACCTCGGCCATCGAATGGTTTAACGTGTTCTTGTTCCAAAATGGCGGCACCTACTTCAATAAGGATATGTCTGCTACGGTGTTCCACGAAGAAGTGGCTTTGGATGCTTTCACAACGGTTGTGGATCTGTACAAAGAGTATGGATTGGATCGCGACTTCAACTTCTATAACCGGTTCCGTTCCGGCGAAATGCCGCTCGGCATTACGGCATACACGCAATACAACATGCTGTCGTATGCGGCTCCGGAAATCAATGGTTTGTGGGCGTTTGCCCCGATCCCGGGAACGGTGATGGAGGACGGGTCCATCAACCGCGCCGATTCCTCCAGCGGTACGGCTTGCATGATGCTCAACAAGGCCGAAGAGGATGGCATTGGACAAGAGGTTTATGATTTCTTGACATGGTGGACCAGCGGCGATATACAGGGCACCTACGGCGTGGAACTGGAAGCCACGATGGGCCCGGCCATGCGGTATTCGCCGGCTAACCGGAAAGCGTTCAAGATGATTCCTTGGACCTCGGAAGAGCGTCGGCTCATCAACGAGCAATGGGAACAGGTTCAGGATGTGCGCGAAATCCCCGGCAACTACTACATTTCCCGTTCGCTGACCAGTGCTTTGCGTTTGTCTATGGATAATGATGTTTCCGCTCGTCGGCAGTTGCTGTTATATAATGAAGAGATTAACAGCGAAATCACCCGTAAGCGGAAAGAATTCGGTTTAGAATGAGAGGGGGCGGTAACGAATGACAACAACAAAAACCACACCGGTTTTCAAAGAAAGAGAATTTTCCAAATGGAAAATCATGCGTGACGGCGCTCCCTTCTACGTAATGTTGGCACCGTTCCTGCTCTTGTTCACCGTATTAACGATTATTCCGGTTGTTTCTTCTGTCGTTTTGAGTTTTACGGATTTTAACATGTTGCAGGTGCCGAAATTTGTTGGCATTGACAACTACGTCCGACTTTTGTTGCAAGACGACATTTTCACCAAGGCGCTCAAAAACACCATGATTTTTGCCGTGGTGAGCGGCCCGGTCGGGTATTTGATGAGTTTCGTTGTTGCTTGGTTTATCAATGAATTGAGCAAGGCGACCAAGAACTTCATCACCTTGATCATGTACGCGCCCGCCCTGGCCGGTAACATTTACTACATATGGACCTTCATTTTCTCCTCGGACAGTAAAGGTCTTTTGAACAGTACGTTGATTCAGTTGGGCATCATCAGCGACCCGGTTTCTTGGCTGACCGATGCGAAATACAACTTCACTTGTGTGTTGATTGTTATCGTTTGGGCGAGTATGGGTACCGGCTTCTTGGCCTTGGTGGCCGGCTTTAAGTCTTTGGACCGCTCGTATTTCGAGGCGGCGGCTATCGACGGTATTCGTAACCGGTGGCAGGAATTGTACCACGTGACCCTGCCGCAGATGGGACCGCAGCTGTTGTTCAGCGCGGTACAGTCGATTTCCGGCGCGTTCGCCATTGGTGCACAGTGTGCGGCGCTGACCGGTAACCCGAGTACCAACTATTCAACGCACACCATTCTGTTGCACATGACCGACTATGGTACAACGCGTTTTGAAATGGGCTATGCCTCCACGATAGCCGTTGTCCTGTTTGTTATCATGTTGCTGACGTGGATACTGATCAACAAAGTCCTGCGCAAGTTTACCAGTGATTAAGGAAAGGAGGAATAAACGATGAGTTTGTTTAAGAAAAACTATTTTCGTCGCAATCACATGCGGGCAACCGCCGGTAATTCGACTTTGTCCCGTTCGCATATGGGTAACTTTTTCGTGTTCCTCTTTTTGCTGATTGTGGGTTCCTTTATGGCGCTCCCGCTGATCTACACCTTGTTACAATCGGTGAAACCTACGGAGGAATTGTTCACATATCCGCCGAAATTTTATGTAAAGAACCCCACCTTTGACAACTTTAAGCAAGCAGCGCAGTTGGCCGGCAACCTGTGGGTGCCGTTCAGCCGCTATCTCTTCAACAGCTTGTTTATTTCCGTCGTGGGCACAAGCGCATATATCGTTGTGGCATCGTTGGCGGCCTATCCGATGGCCAAAGCCAAAAAGCTGCCCGGTATGTTGTTTATTTCTCAGTTGATCGTATGGACGTTGTTGTTCCGTGCGGAAGTCACGGCGATCCCGCAATATATCATTATCGCGGGGTTGGGTATGGTCAACACCTATTGGGCATTGTTGCTGCCGGCTTTGGCGGGTACGTTCGGCGTGTTCCTGATGCGGCAGTTTATGGTCAGCGCCATTCCGGATGCTATCTTGGAGGCGGCGCGTATCGACGGCGCCAATGAATACAGCATTTTCTGGAAGATCGCCATGCCGTGCGTTAAGCCCGCTTGGATGACGCTGATCATCTTCACCTTCCAGGGCTTGTGGAGCACAACCGGTGCTAACTACATATACGAAGAGTCTATGCGTATGTTGCCGAACGTATTGTCGCAGATTGCGGCGGGCGGTATCGCTCGTGCGGGTGCCGGTTCGGCGGTTGCGGTTATCATTATGATTCCGCCCATCATCGTGTTCCTGATATCCCAAAGCTCCGTTATGGAGACCATGGCACATTCCGGTATTAAATAAAAGGCAGAAAGGAGAAAACATATGCTGAAAACAATTTGTAAGCGTTGGTTGTCCCTGTCTGCCGTGGTGCTGGTGCTTTTTGGGACAATGGCAGGTGCCGTGTATGCGCGATCCGGATTCTTTACACCGTATAGCAACTATGAATACAACTATTATAAAGAATCTGTTTCCGCACCGGTCAGCTATGTGCTGGACAAAGTGTATGATGCTTCCAATATGAATTTGGAGACGGCATTGTCCGGTGCCAACGACATGGCATTTAACGGTTCTTCGATGTTCATTTTGGACAGCAACAACAATCGCATCATTGAAACAGATGTGAATCTCAAAGCAAAGAAAATATATACGAATTTTGTGATGCCCGCCGCCTTCTCCGCTAGCGGAGTGGATGAGACCATCACCATCGAGGGCGCTGAAGGATTTTACGTGTATGATAATGGCGATTTCTTGATCGCGGATACGGCTAATGAGCGTATCATTAAAATACACGAAGGTCGTGTTGTGCAGGTCATCACACAACCGGATTCCCCTTCCATTGATAAGGAATCTCCCTTCTACGTGCGTAAGGTGGTTGTCGGTAGCCAGGGACGCATTTATGCCCTGGTCGAAAGCATCAACCAAGGTGCCTTGGTGTTCAATGAAGACGGTGAGTTTTTAAGTTTCTATGGCAGCAACAAGGTGCGCAAGACAGGTGAAGTTATTTATAAGTATTTGTGGCGTAAGTTCATGTCCGAAGAACAGCTGCAACAGATGTATACCTTCACGCCTGTTAACATGTTGAACTTTGACATTGATGCGCGTGGTTTCATGATTTCCGTCACACAAGATACCAGTGACGTGGGTGTGCCCAATACGGTGCGCCGTTTGAACTATGAAAACAACGACGTGCTTAACTCGAACAAGGACCATGTGTTTGGCGACTTGGAATGGGACCGCGACCGTAAGAAGGTCAATGCTACGGCGTTGGTAGACGTGGATGTGGATTTCGAGGGCTTTTACGTATTGCTGGACGCCACACGCGGACGTGTGTTCGTGTATGCGGATGACGGTTCTTTTGTGTCGGAGTTCGGTTTGTACGGTGCGCAGGCGGGCACGTTCGGCAACCCCGTAGCGTTGGAAACTATTGGCGAAAAGATCTACGTTATGGATGCGCAGAAAAACTGTATCCACGTGTTTAGCCCCACAGAGTATGCGAAAAAATACCGTGCAGCGTTGTTGTCTTTGGAAAGCGGCGACCTTGACCAGAGCGTAGACGCTTGGCAGGAACTGCTCAACGAAAACACCAACAACGAATTGGTATATTACGGCTTGGGCCGTGTGTATGACGAAGCCAAAGAGTATGAGACGGCTATGGAATACTTCAAATTGGCCAAAGACCAAGAGTCGTATTCTTACTCCTTCAAAGAGTATCGCAAAAACATGATCCAGGATAATTTCCTGCCGATGTTTATTGTGGTGCTGGTGTTGGTGGCGATTTGCCTTGTGGCGGTTCGTTTGGTTAAGAAAAAACTCGCCGGCAGAGAGGATTCAGCGTACTCCGTGATGGAATCCAAGTGGTTGTTCCCGCTGTATACGCTGTTCCATCCCGCGGATGGCTTTATTCAATTCAAGACGCGTAAACATATTCGCTCTTGGGAAATGACCACCGGCTTTATCGTCGCCTGGTTCCTGCTGAGCGTGCTGAAATTCTTCGCAACCGGCTTTATTTTCAACGATAAGCGCACGCAAGATTTCAGCCTGTTCATCACAGCGGCGGCGTCAATCGGCTTGTATTTCCTGTTTGTGATTGCAAACTGGGCTATATGTACGCTGATTGAAGGTAAAGGTACGTTGCCTGAAATTATGACGATGACATCGTACGCCTTGTTACCATACCTTGTCAGCTCGTTGTTGGTGACCATCTGCTCCAACTTCTTCTGCTTGGATGAAGGCTCCTTCATGACCATTATTACGTATATCGGTTTGGTATGGACGGGGTTGATATTGTTCGTTGGTTTGATGACCATTCATGAATATTCCGCTGGAAAGACGGTTGTTTGTATTCTGCTGACCGTTTTCGGCATGGCGGTTATTCTGTTCTTGATCATCTTGTTCTATACGTTGATTACCCAAACGGTTTCTTTCGCTATTTCGGTGGTGCAAGAAGTTTCGTTGAGACTGTAAGGAAGGAGGTAACACATCATGAAAAAATGTATACTACGTGTAACTGCATATGTATTGACCGTGCTACTTCTTCTGAGCGGTGTTTCGGTTGCGGCCGCGCCGGCCGGTGCGGCGGCTTCCAATAATCTGCCGACGCAGTTGGGTGTGGATGAATATACCGATGCGTCGAACATCGACACCTATGTGCAGGTGGCTGCCGGTGATGGAGCAACCCTGTTTGCGGATATGACATCCGGTAAAATCGCTCTGCGCAACGATAAAACCGGCTATATTTGGTACAACGTCCCCAACAATCGTCTGCAAGATACCGTGACGGTGGGCACGTATGCGTCCCAGCTGGATTCGGCATTGGTGGTTGGATATGTAGATATCGCCGCCGAGGCGTTTTTGACCGGTGTAACCTATCTGTATTCCTATGATGTGGTAGCGGCCGGTAAGGTGAAGGTGGAAGAAATCGAAAACGGTATTCGCGTCACCTATGACTTTGATAGCACGGGTTTCCGTATACCGGTGGATTACACTCTCGACAAGGGCACTTTGGTTACCTCGGTGGCGTTCAAGGATGTTCTGGTAAACGAGGCGTTCTTGGAGGCCAAACGTAAAGAAGGCTGGACGAAAGAGGACGAGGAATACATGTTCCCCAGCCACTTGGTCAGCCTGTGGTTGAATCCGGGCTTGGGTGCGCAGAATACGGCGCAAAACGGCTACGTTTTCATCCCGGATGGCAGCGGCGCTCTTGTGGATTTCAAACCGGGCGCTATGGCCCCCAATACCGTGTACACCAAAACCGTATACGGTGAAGAGAAAGCCCAGACGGTTACCAAGATAGAGGATTACGGCCAGGATGTGCATCTGCCGGTTTTTGGCACGGTCGTCGACAACAATGCTTTATGTGGTATTATTGAAGAGGGCGACTCCATCAGCTCCATTATGGCGTTCGGTGCCACGCAGGGATGTAATTATACAGGGGTCAGTTGCCGTGCAAATCTGCGCGATTTGTATACCGCGTATCTCTATCAGGGTACCAACAACGAGCGGCAAGTCAGCCGCGTTTCGCTCAACGATTTGTCGTTGGATGTTTATCGCGTTCGCTACACCATGCTTAGTGGTGAGGATGCGAGCTACATGGGCATGGCGCAATTGTATCGTGACTATTTGGTCAAACAAAAGAATTTGACCAAGAAAGATACCAAGGCGGCATTGAATGTCGATTTGATAAATTGTGTAGAAACCGATGCCAACTTCTTAGGGTTCACGTACAAAAAGAAACTGGCTCTTACGACCTTTGACCAAGCCGGCGAAATCTTGGATACCTTGCAAGAGGCCGGTGTGGACTCGATTGCCAGCCGCCTGTTGGGTTGGACAAACAACGGTGTTATGAACCGCACGCCTTCGATAAAGGCAACACCGTTATCCATTCTGGGCGGAAAGAAAGCCTTCCAAGCCTTGGCTGAAAAGGCCACGGCTGCGGGTGCATTTTATCCCAACGAGGATTTAGTGCGGTTGCAAAAATCCGCCGGAGGCATTTCGGCACGGCGGGCATCCATCAAGAGTGTGGTTGGTCTGCCTGTGTATGAATATTCTTATATTCCCTCGGCGCTGGTGTATGATATGAACAAGCTTCCCAGCCGTTTGTTATCGGGCAATGGTTTGCAAGCCGCCGCGGAGAAGTTCAAAAAGAATTATGAAAAGTTACAGTGCCCCTCGCTGGCTTTGGATACGCTGACCAACTATTGCTATTCGGATTTTGGCAAAAAAGGCTTGTATCGCGATGAAATGATGGGTGTATATACCGACATTTTGCAGGACTATGCGTCCACCATGCGTTTGGAGGGCGTGAAGGCGCAAGCGTATGCGGTGCCGTATTTGGAGCGCGTTTTGGATATCCCGTTGGATTCCAGTCAGTATGACTTTTTTGACGCAGAGATACCGTTTTACTCGCTCGTGTTTCATGGCTATGTAGCTTTGGCAGGCGGCGATATGAACCGGAGCTTTGATACGCACTTGTCCTTCCTTAAATCGGTGGAAAGCGGTAGCGAGTTGCATTATTCGGGTATGTATGAAGACGCTGCTCAGTTGAAAGATACTGCGGCCTCCTCGTATTACAGCACGACCTATACACTCTGGAAAGATGAAGCTGTCGCACTGTGGGCCGAATATAAACCGTTGCTCAGCCAGATTCACAACAGCGTTATTACGTCGTATGACCGATTGACAAACGACGTGGTGCGCACGGTGTATGAAAACGGCGTGACGGTGTATGTAAACTACGCAGACAAGGCGTATACGGCACCGGACGGCACGGTCGTTAAGGCGAAAGGATTCGCTTATACAGGGGGTGAGCAAGGATGAAAAACAAAGATATACCCAAACAAATAAAATCGGCATATAGTTTGAGCCGCCGCAATGCGATGGCCGGGCGTCTGTTCTGCTTGCCGCTGTATATCGGTGTGCTGCTGTTTTTTGGTTTGCCTTTGTTGCAGTCTTTCTGGTACTCCTTCAACGATGTTGTAGCGGATGTGGGTGGTTACGTTACCACCTGGGTGGGACTGGATAATTTCCACAACATTTTCCGCGTGAACGTCTATTTCACGACCTCGTTAACAAAATCGTTGACAGAGCTTCTGTACAAAGTACCGGTGGTGTTGATTGCCGCATTGTTCTTCGCTCTGTTGATCAACCAAAAATTCCGCGGCCGTGTGTTGACACGTGCCATCTTCTTCCTGCCTGTGATTATCGCCTCCGGTGTTGTGCTGAAAATCATCAACTCCGACGGCGCCGCGAACAGCATGATGGAAGGTGTTTCGGCGGATAGTGGTTCTGGTAGCTATGGTTCTATTTTCGATAGTTCCGCGGTGCAGAACTTCTTGATAGAGGCCGGTTTGAATGAGAAGATGGTGGATTATTTTGGCACCATCGCCAACAGCATGTTTGACCTGTTGTGGATGACGGGTATTCAGATGCTGATGTTCCTGGCGGCATTGCAATCCATTTCTCCGTCTTTGTACGAGGCGAGTGCTATGGAAGGCGCAACCTCTTGGGAAGATTTTTGGATGATTACATTCCCCAGCCTCACTCCGATGTTGTTGGTTAATATTGTGTATACAATAGTAGATACATTTACGGATGTAGCTAACCCGGTTATGTTGCAGATATATAAACAGTACAGTGGTTTGTATTACGGCATAGCATCGGCGATGTCCTGGACGTATTTCTTGATTATCGGCGTTATATTGGCACTGATTATGTTGATTTTCTCGTTTATTCAGCGTGATGAGTATTTAGTACAGGCACGTAAAGCTGAGAAATTGGCCGCACGTCGCGCCAAACTAGCCGCTCGCGAGGCGGCTATGGCAGCGCGCGAGGTAGCCAACCAGGCCTAATACATTTTATGAAATTTGTTACCGTTTGAGCGGTGCAAAGAAAGGTACGATTGTATATGAAACTACAAATCAATCGGGAACGGCTGAAAAGCCGCTTGCCTAAATGGTTGTTTAGTCTCGCCCGTGCCGTACTGATTATCGGTATGAGTTATGTGTTTCTGTTTCCGGTGTTGTATTTGGTCAGTGTGTCTTTACGGCATGCCGACACGGTGACAGACCCGAGTATTGTTTGGGTGCCAAAGGTTTTGTCTTTGGAAAGTATTCAAAAGGCTTGGGAACTTTTGAAATACCAACAGACGGCCGTGTTGAGTTTGATTATTGCGGTTGGCAGTACACTGGCCACCTGCATTTCCTGCTCTTTGGTGGGCTATGGTTTGAGTCGATTCAAGTTTGCCGAGCGGAATCTATTGTTCTTTATCGTTATTTTGATGATTGTGGTGCCTCCGTACACCATCCTCATCCCGTCGTATTTGAACTTCCGCTATTTTGACTTGTTGGGATTGCTTTCCATTCCACCGTTCTCCTTCCTCACACCGGGAGGGCAAGGGTATTTCAATTTGGTTGAATACCCGCAGGCGGTTTTGACGTTTATTCTACCGAGTTTGTTTGCAACCGGTTTGCGGGCGGGCTTGTTCATCTTCATCTTCCGGCAGTCCTTCTTGGGCATGCCGAAGGATCTGGAAGAGGCGGCCTGTATCGATGGTTGTGGCCCTTTGCGCACCTTTGTGCAGGTTATTGTGCCGTTGGCCACCTCGGCGTTTATTACCGTTATGCTCTTCTCCTTCGTGTGGCACTGGAATGACTATTCCACATCGGCGGTGTATTTCCTGGGTGATATCAAGCCCATATCGGTTATGTTAAATAACCTGCGTGACTTGTTGAACGCATCCAATCCGGAATTCATCCCGCTGAGCGCCGACATGACGCGCACCTATATATCGGCTGGCGCTTTGCTGGTCGTGGTGCCGCCGCTGGTTCTGTATATCTTTACGCAAAAATATTTCACAGAAAGTATTGAGCGTACCGGTATTGTCGGATAATATGTACATAAAACGCCCCTGTCCGATCGGACAGGGGCGTTTTTTTATGATTACAGCGCTAAATACAACAGCGCTAAGGTCAATTCTATGCGGCAGCCATTGCGATATAGCAACAACGCCAGCCCAAGTAGTAACCATTGCTCGATTTCCAGTGAAAATAACCGATTTTGTTGGTTGGCAGGCGTATGCGTGCACGTGTTTGCCGGCACGGGATGGTTGGATGGATGGTCTTGGTCACAGGCTACGGGTGCCTGGTGGTCCGAAAAGGCACGGTTTGCTATGCGCGCGGCTTCCAAAGACTCCGGTGTGCGACCTTGGTATTCTTCAAAAACGCGGCGGCTGTGTTCCTGCATACGTTGTACCCGTTGCGCCGCCTGGCGCTGTAATTGTACGATGTCATCCGCCATGTTCCTTCCCTCCTTGCGTTGTGATACCGGATAAGATGCCTTGTTGTTGCAGCAGCGGCAACAAACGAGTCAATCGTAACAGCTTCATGGTTTCATCCAAACGTTGTGCGCGTTCGTTGTGCAGATATGGGCGTAGCGCGTGCAACAGCCGGGTGTCATCGTCCTCTTGCGAGACGGAGGAAAGCAAGGGCGCCAGTTTGGTGAGCATGCTAATGTCCGGCAAAGAGGAAGCATTGTTCCCATGTGGTTCGGCGTGGATGGGCGCAGAGGCAGACGGCATCGGCGCCGGTGCCGGTGCGGGGGGTGGCTCGTTTGTCTGCATATGCCCCAATGCCGCCATGGCGTCTTGTATCTTTTGCAAACTGTCCGGAGAAGAAAGCAATCGGCTGATTTTCTCGTTTAAGTCGTCCATGTTTTCCTCCTGTGTTACGAGTTGTTAAAAATGGTTTCAAGTAGTTTTCGGATTTGCGGATCGTTGAGGAGTTGCGCCGCTTTCTCCTTGTTGCGAATTATTTCTTCCGCCTGTGCCGCTTGTTCGGCGGATAGGGCGGAGGATAAACCGCCCAGCCCCCCTTTTTCAAAGGCTGCTTTGAGCCGTTCGGGGGTGCTACCTAAGCGACGGCTGGCATAGGTGAGCAATTGCTCCAATTGCGCGGGATTGATTGTGTTGTCGGACATACTACATTCCACCTTTTCCGCAGGCAATCGACGGATTGCCTTGCTTGGGATTTTGTGATATACTTGTATGAAAAAAAGAGGCTAATTATGCTGAGAGGGGGCGTATTTGTGCGGGTACTTGTGATCGCGGACGTGCATGGAAACAGCCGCGCGTTGTGCCGGGCAATAGAAGAACAGCCGTCGGCGCGCACGGTGATTTTTTTGGGAGATGGTTTGCGGCAGGCAGAAGACGCCGAAAAGCGTTATACCGACCGCACCTTTTATATGGTACCGGGAAACTGCGACCTTTGCACAGAGCTGCCGCCCAGCCGAGAAGAAACCATCGGCGGCAAACGGTTTTATTTCACACACGGGCACAAACAAGATGTGAAATACGGTCTGTATCGTTTGTATGCCGCCGCCCGCCAAGCGCAGGCGGATATTGCGCTGTTTGGGCACACCCACCAGCCATATACAGCCTATGAGGAGGGGGTACACCTCTTGAACCCTGGCAGTTTAGGATATAACGGCACCTATGCTTGGGTGGATATAACCGCAAACGGTGTTTTGACCAACATCGTGCCGTTGCGATAAAAGGCGTGCAATCCAGTATATGCAAGAGTGGACAAGTTGGTGTTTTTATTAAAAAAGGGATGAAGCCTTTGCGGGCTTCATCCCTTTTGTTGCGTTATTGTGAGTAGGTGGTTATCCATGTTCTTTCTTGGTCAAATCTTCCAGACAATCTGCGCAAATGTTTTTTTGCTTATAGACTTGCACATGGCGGGCGTTGCCGCAGAAAACACAAGCCGGCTGGTATTTTTTCAGGATAATGGTGTTGTCTTCAATAAAAATTTCCAAAGAATCGCTGTCGGCGATATCCAAGGTTCGACGCAGTTCGATGGGCAGAACAAAGCGCCCCACACTATCAATACGCCGAACAATACCGGTGGAAGTCATGCAAAATCCCTCCTTTTTATGGTTTATTCGAGGTTATCTAACATAATATTACCAAGATTCGTCAAATTTGTCAAGACAAGGAAAAAGGGCGGTCGCCGGATGGCGACCGCCCTTTCAGCAGAGGTTTTTAGCAGCAACCGCAGTTGTTGCGCTCGCAACCACACCCATTGCCACAATCATCAATCAGCAACAAAACGATGATGATGAGCAGAATCCAGGTGCAGTCATTGCCGTTGAACAAGTTCCGCAGACACATTCCAATCCACCTCCTTACACGGTTATATTATGAAACAACCGGGGGAGGGGTGCATAAAATTTGCAACATGTATAAAGGGACAATAAGTTGCCTATATTCTAGAAGAGAGATTAGGAGGCGATAGAGATATGTATCGATTCAAGCGGTTTACGGAAAAGGCAAACATCGCTTTGAATATGGCCATTGAGGCGGCGCGCGAAATGGGACACACATACATCGGTACAGAGCACATATTATTAGGCTTGTTACGGGAGGGGACTGGTGTGGCGGCGGTTGTGCTGAGTGCCCGTGGGATCACGGTGCTGCGGTATACCGAAAAAATTTTGGCGGCTGAATCCGGCGGCCTATACAGCGTACTCACGCCGGAGGATTTCACACCGCGTGCGAAGGCGGCTATGGAAATGGCGCTTACGGATGCGGCGCTCGCGCAACAGCGTTTTGCGGGCACGGAACATCTTTTGGCGGCGATTTTACGCGACGATACCAGCGTGGCGGTGCGCCTGCTGCAATTGTTGGACGGGCGCCCGAGCGAATTGTTAGGGGATATCAACCGAGCCGTTGGTCCGCAGGCGGGCACGACACCCGGGATAGCGCGTGCGGGGGCGCCTAAGACGGGGCGCACGCCCACGTTGGAACAATACGGGCGGGATTTAACGCGTATGGCCCGTGCCGGGCAACTGGATCCCGTGGTTGGGCGCGAGGAAGAAACGCGGCGGGTGATTCAAATCCTCTGCCGACGCACCAAAAACAATCCGTGTCTTATCGGCGAGCCGGGTGTGGGGAAAACGGCTGTGGCGGAGAATTTGGCGCAGCGTATCGCCGCGGATGAGGTGCCGGATATGTTGCGCGGCAAGCGGTTGATTACATTGGATTTGACCGGTATGGTGGCGGGCACGAAATACCGAGGCGATTTTGAAGAGCGTGTTAAAAACGTCATTCAAGAGGTTGGTCGCGCGGGGGATGTTTTGCTGTTCATTGACGAATTGCACAACCTTATCGGCGCGGGTGCCGCGGAAGGAGCGGTGGATGCCGCCAACATATTAAAGCCGGTGCTCGCGCGGGGGGAACTGCAACTCATCGGTGCGACCACCTTAACCGAGTACCGCCGGCATATCGAAAAGGATGCGGCGCTTGAACGCCGATTTCAGCCGGTGACGGTGGGGGAACCCACGGTGCAGCAGGCGGAGGCTATCTTGCGCGGATTGCGCGATAAATACGAGGCGCATCATCGGGTGAAAATCACAGACGAAGCCTTAACGGCGGCGGTCGGGTTGTCTGTGCGATATATTCCCGACCGATTTCTACCGGACAAAGCGGTAGATTTGATGGATGAAGCCGCCTCTTGTGTGCGATTGCAGGCTGAGGCGGCGCCGCCGGATGTGCGCCGTTTAGAGAGCGAAGCGGCACGGCTGTCCGCGGAGAAAAAGGCTGCCATTCACGAGCAGGATTTTGAGCTGGCTGCCCGTTTGCGGGACGAGGAGAAACAGTTGGCCAATCGCCTGGCGCAAAAACGCGAACAATGGCGGCAAAAAGAACACTTGACCGGGCATGCTGGTGAGGTCACAGCCGAGGATGTGGCGTCGGTTGTGGCCGGTTGGACAGGGATTCCCGTGGAACGGGTGAGCCAAGAGGAAGAGAAGCATTTGCAGCATTTGGAGGACAGTCTGCATGCCCGTCTGGTGGGGCAAGAGGAGGCGGTCAGTGCGGTTGCGCGCGCCGTGCGGCGCAGCCGCGTGGGGTTGCAAGACCCGCGGCGGCCGGTCGGTTCCTTTGTGTTTCTCGGGCCCACCGGTGTGGGCAAGACAGAGCTGTGCAAGGCGCTGGCCGAGGCCCTTTTCGGGAACGAAAAGGCCATGATTCGCCTGGATATGTCGGAATACATGGAGAAACACGCGGTTTCTCGCTTGGTCGGCTCGCCTCCCGGATACGTGGGATACGAAGAAGGGGGACAGTTGACTGAGAAAATCCGGCGCCGCCCCTACACGGTCGTGCTGTTGGATGAAATCGAAAAAGCCCATCCCGATGCCTTTAATTTGTTGTTGCAGATTTTAGAGGATGGGCAGTTGACGGATGCGCAAGGGCGTCGGGTGGATTTTCGTCATGCGCTGGTGATCATGACCTCGAATATAGGTGCCAGACAGTTGGCCGGCGAGGGGCACGTGGGATTTGGCGAGACGCCTTTGGCGGATGCCGACGGGCAACGCCGAGCGGTTATGGGTGAACTCAAAAAACTGTTCCGCCCCGAGTTTCTCAATCGCATTGACGAAGTGGTTGTCTTTCGTCCGCTCACCACCGAACAGGTGGAAACCATCGCTGTACGCTTGTTGGGTGGGTTAGCGAAGCGGTTGGCCGCGCGAGGGATACAATGCCGCATAGAGCCGGATGTCGCCGCTTTTTTGGCTCAGGTTGGCTACGATGCGGTGTATGGAGCGCGCCCGTTGCGTCGGGCGTTGCAGAGTCGTGTGGAGGATCCCTTAGCGGAACGATTGCTGGCGGGGGAATACACCAAAGGAGACACGGTGCGCATCCGGGCGTGTGAGCAAACCATCTGTTTTGATAAAGTATAAAAACCGCCGGAGAGATTCTCTCCGGCGGTTTCCTTTTTTCGCGCAGGGAAACAGGTGTTTATTAAAGCGTTCCCGCCTTGAATTGGTCGGCAAACCACACGTTCGGTAGCGTGAACTCGCGTCCGTTGAGATAAGCGAGCTCCCCTGCGGGGGTGGTGAAATCGAATTTTAGCCGATAGGAACAAAGTGCCTGTTTGGTGAAGCCGGTCCCTTTGTTTTGGGCATTAGAGCCATATTTGCCGTCTCCCAATAAGGGGTGGCCGATGCTTGCCATGTGAGCACGGATTTGATGTGTTCGACCGGTCAGCAGATGGATTTCCAGCAGAGAGAGGGCGTCCTGTTCTGCCAGCACGCGGTAACGGGTGCGGATGGTGCGTGCCCCTTGCTTGGCTTTGTCCGATATATACACGCGGTTTTGCTTTTCGTTTTTTTCCAAAAATCCCTCTAACGTATCGCTTTGCCGTGGCATATGTCCATGCACGATGCACAGATAATATTTTTGGATTTCCCGATTTTTTAACTTTTCATTGAGAATACGTAAGGCGACGGCGGTTTTTGCAGCGATAACAATGCCGCTTGTATTGCGGTCGATGCGGTTGACCAATGCCGGTGCAAAACTGGCTTCGTTGGCGGGGTCGTATGCTCCCTTTTCATACAAATACCGTTGCACCCGAAAAATCAGTGTGTCGGTAAATTCTTTGTCATCGGGATGCACCAAAAGACCAGCTTTTTTATTCAATAAAAGCAGGTGTTCATCCTCGTATACAATATCCAACTGGCGGGATGCGTGCATGAATTCATAGGTCGGGGGCGCTGTTTGCAGGGTATCTTCCGGCAAAAACAGCGTTAGCACATCCCCCTCTTCCAGACGGTCGGAGATGGTGCATCGACGGCCGTTGCGGCGGATATCTTTTTTGCGAATCGCTTTATACAGAAGCGATGCGGGCAACTGGTGGTAGGTTTTTGTGAGGAATTTATCCAGCCGTTGCCCGGCGTCGTTTTGGGCTATGACGAGGGTGGTTTTCATAGAAGCCTCCTGTGCTTGAAATTCTTTACAATCCGGAACAAATGTGGTAGTATAAAAGAGAACAAAATGTCCGAAAGGAGGGATGGTTTTGCCGAAAAAGAAAGAGTCGTCTGCGGCGAAAATTCCCCATCAGGGACACCGCCAACGGCTGAAAGACCGATTCCTCAAAAACGGATTGGATGCGCTGAACGGCCATGAGGTTTTGGAGTTGTTGCTCTTTTATGCTCTGCCCTATCGAAACACCAACGGTCTTGGACATTCGTTGGAGCGGGATTTCGGCAGTTTGGTGAACGTGTTGGATGCGAATTATGCCGATTTAGTGAATGTGGACGGTGTCACGCCGCATGTGGCCACCTTGCTGACCTTATGTGGGCAGATTGCCCATCGCTATCAAAAGGAAAAATATGAACTGGGTGACCAGTTGTATAACACCACACGTGTTGGTCGGTATGTGCTGCCCTTTTTCTTTGGAAAAAAGGAAGAATCGGTGATGCTCATATCCATGGACAACCGGCGCAAGGTGCTCAACGCCACTCGCGTTTTTGAGGGCAGTGTCAACTCGGCGCGGTTTAATTTTCGCACTGCCGTGCAACAGGCGTTGCGGGATAACGCCACCACCGTGGTGTTGGCACACAATCACCCCAACGGCTTTGCCATCCCGTCCCAGGCGGACATTGCCACCACGCACAATTTTATGCAAGTGCTGAAACTCATGGACATCCAATTGGTTGACCATTTGGTGGTGGCAGAGGATGATTTTGTGTCTATGGCGGATTCTAAAGAAACGGCGTTTATGTTTACAACAACGCATCCGGAGGCGCTTGCCACGGCACAAGAGCAGAAAGTGGCAGATACGCACCGTTAACAAGGCCATTTTAGCATATTGTGCGACGGTTTTCAACCGTCGAAAGGAGAGTTTTCATGCATGCGTTTCGTCATTTCTGCACGATTACGAAACACCGACATAGGGTTATTTACCATTGTTTCCGTGCCGGCATCGGTTGGCAGGGGCTGTTTCACGACCTGTCGAAATATACACCGGCGGAGTTTTGGGTGGGGGCGCGCTATTATCAGGGTATGCGTAGCCCCAATGAGGTGGAGCGCGTGGAAAAGGGATATTCTGCCGCATGGCTACACCACAAAGGGCGGAACAAACACCATTTTGAATATTGGACGGATTACAGCCCGGTAAGCAAACGAGTGGAGCCGGTGAAGATGCCGCTGCGCTACGTGGTAGAGATGTTTTGCGACCGGGTAGCGGCCAGCAAGATTTATCAGGGGGCGGCGTATACACCGCAACATCCGCTGAATTATTTTTTGCGCGGCAAGCAACGCCGCGTTGTGCATCCTGCGACGTCGGATTTGCTGGAAAGTTGGTTGCGCATGTTGGCACAGCAGGGAGAAGATGCCGTGTTTGCCCACATCCGCGCGTTGGATAAGCGAGCGGACTATGAATGATATAAATGCTGCTCGACAGTTGTGCTGCCAAGTGGCATTTCTTGCTTATGTATAAATTCTTTTCGGTATGCGGGCGATGGCTTGCAAAAGTGTGGTCTTTTGTCGGCATCTGGTATAGGCTTTTTTATGACAGAAAAAAAGGAGTGTGAACCATATGGAGAAGAAATGGCATCTATTACTCGGTCGCGCGGGCAGCGGTAAGAGCCATTGCGTTTTCGAGCGTTTGACTGCTCTTGCGCGCGCAGACAAAACGCCGCTCATACTCCTTGTGCCGGAACAATACTCCTTTGAAAGTGAACGCACGCTATTATTGCGATTGGGCGCTGAGCAAGCGGCGCGTATACAGGTGTTGAGTTTCTCTCGGTTGGCGGACGTGGTGTTTCGGCAGACGGGTGGTCTGGCGAGCGAGCAAATGGACGACGGCACCCGCGCGTTGCTTATGAGCCGCGCGTTGGAACAGGTCGCCGCCATCCGGCAGGACGATGGCAGCGCTATGGCTGGTCTGCGTCCGCATATGGCGGTTCAGGGCGCGTATGTGGAGCAGTTGTTGGCTTTGTGGGAGGAAATGAAACAGTGCGCCATTCCCACGGATGCGTTGGAGCGGGCCGCGACAGAATTGGAGGCGCGGGGCGACAGCGTGAAAAACGGCCTGTTACAGGAAAAAACAGCGGATTTATACCGTGTGTTTACCGCCTATGAAGGGCTTGTCAAACATACGGGGTTAGAGGACGTGGAGCCGCTTTGCCGGTTGGCAGAGCGTTTGCCGGATAGCTCTTTGCCGGATGGCGCGTATATATTTGTGGATGGGTTTAAGGGCTTCACCATGCCGGAATATATGGTTCTGGAACGGTTGTTGCCTCGAGTTCAAGAGATGACGGTGGCTTTGTGTACCGACACCCCCGGCAAACAATGGCCCGGGGTATCGGCGGATGCTTGCCGTCGGGAATATCCCCTGTTTGCTCCGGTGACCGACACGGTGCGCGCTCTGCAAGAGATGGCCGCACGCCATGGCGGCTGCTGGGAATTGGAACTGTTGGATGAAAACCATCGTGCCGCCGAGCCGGCCTTGGCTGCGCTGGAAGCGGGGCTATATTCCCCCATGCCGACGGTATTTGAAGGGGACGCGTCCGCGGTGACCGTGACGCCTTGCGAGGACGTATACGAAGAATGTGCCTATGTGGCACGCTGCATTCGGCGGTTGTTGCGGCAGGAAGGGTATCGATGTCGTGACATTGTCGTGACAGCCCGTGATTTGAGCCCCTATCAGGGGCTTTTGCAGGATGCGTTGGAGGCGGCCAATATACCCTGTTATATGGACGCGCGTCAGGACCTGCTCAGCGAGCCATTGGTGGTGTATGTTCGCGCGGCCCTGCGGCTGGCGGTTGGCGGTTGGCGTACCGAGGAAATATGGCGACTTCTCAAAACCGATTTAACACCGCTCAGTCCGGTAGATATCGCTCAGTTAGAGAATTATGTGTATATGTGGCGTCTGGATGGTGCTCGTTGGGATAAGGAATGGACCGACCATCCGGATGGTCTGGACGCCAAGGTCACCCCACAATCTGCTTGTCGGCTGGCGGTGCTGAACGGCTGGCGGCGGCAGATTATCGAGCCGTTGCAACGCTTGCGGCAGGCTATCCGCGGCAACCCTACCGGTCGTGCGTTTGCACAAGCAGTATATGATTATCTGGCGACGGATGATATGGTCGCCAAACAGGTGGCTGTGGCTTGCTCTCGGTTGGAACAACTGGCCGAACCGGTATTGGCGGCGCATGCGGCGCGGGTTTGGGAAGAATTGATAGACGTTCTTGATCGTTTTGCCGCGGCGCTGGGAGACCAGCGATTGCCGGCTTCGCGGTTGGAAGAATTGTTTGGTATGTTATGCGGACTGATGGATTTGGGCACCATCCCTAAAGGGTTGGATGCGGTCACGGTCGGTGCCGCTGACCGTATGCGTTTTGCCGCGCCCCGTGCGGTGTTTGTCTTGGGTGCAAACGAAGGGGTTTTTCCGGCTTATCCGTCTATGGATGGGTTGCTCACGGATGAAGAGCGCACAGTTTGGGAAGAACTGGGACTGCGTTTGTCCGGAGATTTGCTGCACCGCTGTGTGGAGGAACGATACTATGCCTACGTTGCCTTGTGTGCCCCCAGCCATCGTCTGACGGTCACCTATCATACGGCGGGTGAGGCGATGCCCTCTCCTTTGGTGGGGGCGATAGAAACCATTCTGCCGCGGCACACGCGCGTACAGGCGCATATGGCCGACGGCGAAGACGCTGAAACAGAGGGGGAGATGTTTGCCTGTCTGGCACAAACGTACCAACAGGACACATCGGTCAAGGCGACCCTGAAACAGGTGCTGCGCGAGCGTCCCGCGTACGAGGCGCGTTTGGCGGCGTTACACCGTGCGGTGTACGCAACCCCGTTCCACCTGGAAGATACACAGACAGCACAGCGGTTATACGGTCGTGATTTGTGCCTGTCTGCGAGTCAAACAGAGACCTTTTACCGGTGTCATTTTGCATATTTTTGCCGGTATGGGTTACAGGTGCGTCCGCGAGCTGTGGCGCAGGTGGATGCGGCAGCCTTCGGCACCGTCGTGCACCACGTGATGGAGACGCTGTTGCCGCAATATACAGCCCCCGAGGGCTTGCTGGATGCTTTGCGTGCACGCAAAGAGGATGACGAAAATGCTATACAAGCGGATTTGATGGCGCGGTTGCAGACGGACGTACAGGCCTGTGTGGATGCGTATCTGCGCGAACACATGGGCGGCGCCGAGGGAAAAAGCGGGCGCTTTCTATATCAAATGGGGCTTGCCCAACGTTCGGCTTGCAACATGCTGTGGCACACCGTGATGGAACTGCGGCAAGGGCGCTTCAAACCCGCGGATTTCGAATTGGCCATCTACCCGGAGGAGGAGTCTCGACCAGATGGCGGTGTGTTGTCGTTGCGAGTGCCTTTCTCGCAGGGCAGTATTCAGTTGCGCGGTAAGGTGGACCGGGTGGATTTGTTTGTGCGGGAGGATGGCAGCGCTTTTGCACGGGTGGTGGACTATAAAACCGGCACAAAAACCTTTGACTTGTACGAACTCACCGCTGGACTAAGCATGCAAATGCTGTTGTATTTGTTTATTGTGTGTGACAACAGCGCACGGTATGTGGAGGAGGGGCAAGTTGTGTCTCCGGCGGGTGTGTTGTATCACCCGTTGTCGGACCTCGTGGTCAAACGAGGAGAATCCTTGCAAGAGAAACAACTGAAATCCATGCGCATGAGCGGACTGGTGCTGGACGAGCCGTCGGTGATTCTGGCGATGGAGCCGGAAGGGCAAAAACACTTTATTCCGGCGGCATTGGATGCCAAGGGGCAGCCCAAGGGAGACGTCGTGAGCGCGTCTCAGTTTGCTTTGCTGCGAGGTGTCGTGGAGCAATTGCTCGTGCAGATGGGCGAAAACTTATTGCAAGGTGATATCGAAGCTTGCCCGGTGCAGGTGAACGATCACTTGCCCTGTGAATATTGCGATTATCGTGCGGTGTGCGCACGTGAGCCGGAGGATGCGGTGCGTGTTTTGGAAAAACGCTCCGCGAAGGCCGTGCTGGAAGAACTGGAAGAGGAAAAGGGGGTGTCCGAAGATGGCGCAGAGATGTTGGACGACTAAGCAGTTGCAAAGCATCACCGCCCGTGGGGGCTCTGTGCTGGTTTCGGCGGCCGCCGGTTCCGGTAAGACGGCCGTGTTGGTCGAGCGGGTGATACAGCGCATTACGGACACACAGCATCCCGTGGATATCAATCGCTTGCTGATAGTCACCTACACGCGTGCTGCCGCCGCAGAGATGCGGCAACGCCTGTCGGCGGCTTTGTCGGAGAAAATTGCCGCAGAACCCGATAACATCCATTATCAAAGACAACAAATGTTGCTGCCCCAAGCGCGCATTTCCACCATCCACGGCTTTTGTGCCGGGTTGTTGCGTGAGCAGGCGGGGCGTGCCGGCTTGCCCATCGGATTTCGTGTTGCGGAAGAGGCCCAGACCAACCTATTGTCTGTCCAGGCTTTGGAGGAAGTGTTGGAGGAAAGTTACCGTCGGCGTGAGTCGGCTTTTCTGTCTTTGGCCTTTCAACTTAATTCCCAACGCGACGATAGAGGCTTGCGCGAGGCGGTGAAGACCGCCTATGACTTCATGCAGGCGCAACCCTTCCCGGAGCGTTGGTTGCGTAACCAGATAGACGCCTATACGGCTGTTTGCCCTTTGGAGAAAACAGCTTGGATTGCGCCGCTGTTGCGTGAGGTGTGTTTCTTGTTACACGGCGCGATACATTTCACAGATTTAGCGTTGGACGCGGCGTCAGAGGGATTGGATGTGTACCGCGATGTGTTGAAATTAGACCGATTGCAATTGAAGTCGTTGCTCGCGACGATACAACCTGAAAACGAAGCGGACCGATACGGATACGCCGATATGGTAGCTGCTTTGTCGGGATTTTCGTTCGCGCGGTTGCCGGCTGCGCGCGGGAAAGACACCGCCTTACAGGAAGGTAAGGAGCGCGTCAAAGCCTTGCGCGAAAAGGTCAAAAAGAGAGTGACAAAAGCCAAAGAGTTGTTATCCAACGAGGACGAGGCAGCCTGCCGTCTGGATTTGGCTGCGATGGCTCCTTTGGTGGAGGCATTGGGCGATTTGGTGGGCCGATATACGGCGCGTTTCAAGCAACTCAAACGGGAACAGCGGTTGTTGGATTACGGGGATTTAGAGCACGAATGCCTACGGCTGTTATTGGATGCAGAAACCGGACAGCGCACCCCGTTGGCGGTGCAGTTGGCCGAAACGTTCGATGAAATCATGGTGGACGAATACCAGGACACCAATGCCGCGCAGGATGCGTTGTTTCAGGCGCTTTCTCGGCAGGGTGAGAACCTGTTCATGGTCGGCGACGTTAAACAGAGCATCTATGGGTTTCGACAGGCGATGCCGGAGATTTTCACCCGCCGTCGCACGAGTGCGGCCGCATTTGATCCGTCTGCGCCGCAATACCCAGCCTGCATCACGTTGGAAAACAATTTCCGCAGCCGGGAACAGGTGACGGATACGGTAAACTTTTTGTTCCGTCAGGTCATGCAGCCGGCGCTCGGCGGGGTTAGCTATGACCAACAAGAGGCGCTGGTCTGTTCGGCATCTTATCCGCCGTGCGACACGGCGGACACCGAATGGCTGTTGATCGACCAGGAGCAAAGCGAATCCTCTGTTTCTTTGGAAACGGCGGAGGTTGTCGCCATCGCCGAGCGCATTCAGCAGCTGATGGAAGAGATGACCGTCAAAGATGGCGATGGGGTGCGCCCGCTCGCGTATCGCGACATTTGCATCCTTTTACGGCAACGCAAACACATCCGCCTGTTTGCAAAAGAACTCAACCGCCTGGGCATCCCGATCGGTGCGGAGGGCAGCGATTCGCTGCTTTCTTCGGTGGAGGTGCAGACGGTATTATCTTTGTTGCGAATAGTGGACAATCCGTTGCGGGACGTCGAATGGGCCGCGGTGATGCTGTCGCCTTTATATGGCTTCACCCCCGATGCGTTGGCGCATATTCGACTGATGGGGGGTAAAAAAACACCCCTGTATACGGCGCTTGGACAGGTGGCGGCGAATTCGCAAGAGCCTTTGGCAGACTTATGCAAGGGATTGTTGCAGGATGTAGCCCGTTTGCGCACGTTGGCTGTATCTTTGCCGGCTGACCGTTTGTTGGAACGCATATACCGTGAGATGGGCATAGAGGCGCTGTTTTCCGCGTGCCCCGGCGGACGGCAAAAGGTAGCCAATCTATATCAATTAGACCGAGTCGCCCGTCAGTTTGAACAGGGTGGGTTCCGCGGTTTGTCCGCCTTTATGCGCTATGTGGATCGTTTAGAAGAGCAGGGGAAAGACCTGCCCGCCGGCAATACCGCCAGCCAGGATGGGGTTCGTTTGATGACCGTGCACGGGTCTAAGGGGCTAGAATTCCCGGTGGTGATTTTGGCGCGATTGAACGTGCAGATGAGTCAGGAAGACAGAAAAGCCAGGCTTTTGTTCCATGCAACGGCGGGCATTGGTCTGCAACTGCGCGACGAAAAGGAAAACACCAAGCACAGCACCTTGCCGTTCGCCGGCGTGAAGTCTGCTCGTCTGCAAGATGGTCGTGCGGAAGACTTACGGGTTTGGTATGTGGCGCTGACGCGGGCAAAGGAAAAACTAATTTTGGTATATACCACCCGTTGTTTACAAAAGCAGTTGGCTGCATTGGAAGAAGCGTTGCCAATCGACACTCGTTTATCCCCGGACGGTGTGTTGTATGCCAATTCCCCGGGAGAATGGATGTTGATGGCGGCATTGCGGCACCCGGATTTTCTGCCATTTAGACAATCGCCCTCTCGCACGCGGAGTCTGTCTGCAAATACCGCTTGGCGGGTGGAAGTGTTGACGCCGCGCGACAAAGAGGATGCAGCGATTGATTCCTCGCATGTTGACACGGCATCTCCGGACGACGCGGTTTCCGCGGCTTTGCGGGAGCGATTGGCGTACACATACACCTATGCGCCCCTGGGCGCAGTGCCTGCTAAATTAGCGGCCTCACAGTTATCCCACGAGGCGATGAGTCGACAGTATATTGCGCAAAAACGACCGGCCTTTTTACAAAAAGAGGGAATGACCGCCACCCAGCGTGGTACGGCGCTGCATACCTTCATGCAGTTTGCGGATTATGCTCGCGCCGCCACGGATTTGATGGGAGAAATTGAGCGATTGGTACAGGCGGATTTCCTCACGCAAAGGCAAGCCACGGCGTTGCCAACAGAAAAAATCAATCGCTTCTTTGCGGGAGCTGTGTATGCACGCATGGCCGCGTCGCCGGATTGCCGGCGGGAATATTCCTTTGCGGTAACCGTGCCGGCAGGAGAGTTGACACCGTTGCAACCACCGCTGGATGCGGAGCCGGTGTTGGTACAGGGAATCGCCGACTGCGTGTTCCGCGAAGGCGATGGGTTGGTTTTGCTCGATTATAAGACCGACCACGTGAAGGAATCGGCCGAGTTGGTGCAACGCTATCGGCAACAGATGCTTTTTTACAGCCGGGCGTTGGAAACGCTGCTCGGATTGCCTGTGAAAGAAGCGCTGTTGTATAGTTTCCACCTCGATTGCGGTGTGACGGTGGATATAACCGAAAAACAAGCATAAAAAAAGGATACGCCCCATACGGGCGTATCCTTTTTTATACATTAGTCTTCCACCAGCGTGGCCGCCATAACGGCTTTGATGGTGTGCATGCGGTTTTCCGCTTCGTCAAACACGATAGAACGCTCGCTTTCAAAAGCCTCGTCGGTGACCTCCATGCAAGAGATGCCGAAACGTTCGTATATCTGTTTACCGACCGTCGTTTTCAGGTCGTGGAACGCGGGCAGACAGTGCATGAACACGCAATCCGGGCCGGCTTGTTCCAGCCGTTGCATGGTTATGCGATAGGGCGACAGTTCGCGGATGCGTTTCTCCCAAACTTCATCCGGCTCTCCCATGGAAACCCACACGTCGGTATACAGCACCTGCGCGTCGCGTACGGCGACGTCGGGGTTGTCGCAAAATTCCAGAATGGCGCCGGTTTCGGCGGCGATGGATTCGCAGGTTTCGATGAGCTCTTGGTTAGGGAAATATTCCTTCGGCGCACAGGCGACAAAATGCATCCCCATTTTGGCACAGCCCACCATAAGCGAATTGCCCATATTATACCGGGCATCGCCCATGTACACGAGCTTGATGCCGTGTAAGCGACCAAAGCGTTCGCGAATGGTGAGAAAATCTGCTAAAATCTGGGTGGGGTGGTATTCATTGGTCAGTCCGTTCCACACCGGTACGCCGGCGTGATGTGCCAGTTCTTCCACGATTTCCTGCCCATAGCCGCGGTATTCAATGCCGTCAAACATCCGTCCAAGCACGCGCGCGGTGTCAGCAATGCTTTCTTTTTTGCCGATTTGCGAGCCGGTGGGGTCGAGATACACCGGGTGCATGCCCAAATCTGCCGCTGCGACCTCAAATGCGCAGCGGGTGCGGGTGCTGGTCTTTTCAAACACCAGGGCGATGCTTTTTCCCTCGCACAGGCGGTGGGGAATGCCGGCCTTTTTCTGCCGTTTGAGTTCGGCCGCCATATCCAGCAAAGCCGTGATATCCGCCGGCGAAAAGTCCAGCAGTTTGAGAAAACTTTTTTGATATAAAGACATGGTATGTCCTCCCTTTTGGCCGATTTTATGCCAAGGCATCTTTCAAGCGATCGATGGCGATTCGCAAGGTGTCCATTGGGATGTTGAGTGCCGGCAGAAGCCGTACCTTTTGTTTTGCCGACAGGCATAACACGCCGCGCTCCAAGCACCGAGCAAGCACCTCTGCGACCGGGCGCTCCGGTAAAATACCGAGCATAAGTCCTTTGCCGGTGATGGATTGCACGCCGGCGGCGCTCTCCAAAGAGGAGAGGATATAATCGCTCTTTTTCTGCACTTCATCAAGCAGGGTGTCGTCCAGGCTCTCCAACACATGCAAGGCGCCCGCACAGCAAACCGGGTTGCCACCGTAGGTGGAGCCGTGGTCGCCGGGAGTGAGCACGTCCTGCACCTTTTCACTCAGCAGCGTGGCGCCGATGGGCAGGCCGCCGCCGAGTCCTTTGGCGGTGGTTACCACATCCGGTTGGATGCCGTAATGCATATACGCATACAATTTTGCGGTGCGGCCGTTGCCGGTCTGCACCTCGTCTATCATGAGCAGACAATCCTGCTGAGCCGCCAGGCGGGCGGCTGTTTGCACAAAATCCGCATCTAACGGGATGACGCCGCCTTCGCCCTGCACGCATTCCAGCAAAATGGCGGCAGGGTTATAGGTTTGCATCGCTTGTTCAAGCGCTGCACAATCGTTGGCGGGCACGTGCACGAACCCCGGCGTCAAGGGCTGGAACAGCGCGTGAAAATGCGCTTGCCCGGTGGCGGCGAGGGTGGTCAACGTGCGTCCGTGGAAGCTGTTTTCCAGAGTGATGATGGTGTAACAGTCCGCGCCTTTTTTTTGCGCGGCGTATTTGCGCGCCACTTTAATAGCACATTCATTCGCTTCCGCGCCGGAGTTGGAGAAAAACACTTTTTTCATGCCGGTGCGCGCGCACAGCGTTTCTGCCAGCCGCGCGCAAGGGTCGGTGTAGTACAAATTAGAGGTGTGCTGCACGAGCCCTAATTGCTGTATAACAGCCTGTTGCCAGCCTTCGTCGGCGATGCCCAGAGCGGTTACGCCGATGCCGGAACCAAGGTCGATATACTCTTTGCCGGCGGTGTCGGTCACCACAGAACCTTTACCGGAAATGATTTCCACCGGGAAACGGGCATAGGTGTTGGCTATGTAGTTTTTATCCCGTTGTTGCCAGTCGCTCATGCGTTTTGGTCCCCTTTCACCATGGTGCCGGCGCCCTCGTCGGTGAGGATTTCCATGAGAATGGAATGCGGCACCCGCCCGTCCATGATAACCACGTTTTCTACGCCTTTATGAATGGCCTCGATGCAGCAATCCACTTTGGGTATCATGCCGCCGGAAATGACGCCTTGTTCGTACAGGCTTTTCGCCTCGGAGATGGTAAGTTCCGGAATGAGGGACGAAACGTCGTCCTTATCCCGGAGAATGCCGGCAATGTCGGTCATCATAATGAGTCGTTCGGCACCCAGCGCGCCGGCAATATAGGCGGCGGCGGTGTCGCCGTTTATGTTGTAGGTGTTTCCCTCGTGGTCGCTGGCGACCGTGGAAATCACCGGAATATAATTTTTTTCCAGCAGGTCGGTGATGGGCTTGGTGCGGATTTTGGTGATTTCTCCGACGTACCCGAGGCGCTCGTCTTTGACTTTGGCTTCGATGATGCCGCCGTCCATACCCGAAAGCCCGACCGCGTGGCCGCCCTTCATTTGCAACAGGGTGACCAAAGATTTGTTGACTTTGCCCGCGAGCACCATCTGCACGATGTCGACGGTTTCCTTGTCCGTTACCCGCAACCCGTCGACAAACACGGCCTCTTTGCCGAGTTTGCGCATGGTTTCGCTGATTTCGGGGCCGCCGCCGTGCACCAGCACGACTTTTACGCCAATGAGC
>JAFPCP010000034.1 GCA_017423825.1 Clostridia bacterium
CCGAACCGACGGTCGCGCCGAGTGTACATATCCAGCGCACGGTCCAAATCCTTTTCTTTGAAGTCCGGCCACAAAATATCGTCCATGAATACATATTCCGCATAAGCGGATTGCCAAATCAAAAAATTCGACAGGCGATATTCCCCGCTCGGACGTAAAATCAAATCCACCGGCGGCTGACCGGCTGTATACAAACAATCCTCCACCGCCTGCTCATCGACATCTGCGGGATGTAACTTTCCATCCGCTGCCCGCTGTGCCAACTCGCGCGCGGCGGCAGCCAGTTCCTGTCGCCCGCCATAGTTGATAGCGATATTCAAGGTCATGCCGCTTTTTTGCGCGGTCGTGCGCTCGGCTTCTTCCATCAAATCACGGATGTCTGCTGCCAAAGGTGTCCTGTCCCCGATAAAGCAGGTGCGAATATTCTCCTGCTGAAAATCGGCCAATGACTCTTTGAGATACTGGCGCAGCAGGTTCATGATGCTATCCACTTCTTCTTGTGGACGGCGCCAATTCTCGGTCGAAAAAGCGTACACCGTCAAATACCGAATGCCGCATTTTTCACAGTATTTTGTCATTTTGCGAAACACCTGGGCGCCGGTGACGTGACCGGCCTGACGGGGCAAGCCACGCTTTTTCGCCCAGCGGCCGTTGCCGTCCATGATGATGCCTAAATGCACCGGTATTTTGCGCTCGATCGGCGCTTTTTGCTTTTTGTGAAACATAGGATTTCCTCCTACACGCAATACCATAAATAGCACGAAAAGCCTCCGCCGCTTTTATAAAAAAGCGACGAAGACCTCTGCTGTACCATTAGATTTCCATGATTTCCTTTTGTTTGCTTTCCGCCATCTTGTCGGCTTCCTTCACAAACCGGTCGGTGAGTTCCTGCATCTTTTTCTCACCGTTTTTCATGTCGTCTTCGGTGATTTCCGACTTTTTCTTCATATCTTTCAGTTTGTCCATCGCGTCCCGACGAATGGAGCGAATGGCAACCTTGCAATCTTCTCCCATTTTGCCGATGTCTTTTGTCAATTCCCGACGCCGTTCTTCGGTCATCGGCGGGAACAACAACCGCAACGCACCGCCGTCGTTTTGCGGGTTGATGCCGATATCCGACATGAGAATCGCCTTTTCAATCAACCCGAGCGTGCTTTTGTCCCAAGGGGAAATCAGCAGCGTGCGCGGTTCCGGCACCGATACCGCCGCCACCTGGTTTATCGGCGTGGGGCTGCCGTAATAATCCACCTGCACCTTATCCAACACCGCCGGATTCGCACGACCCGCGCGAATGGCCGCAAATTCCTGCGCCAGGTTGTTGAGGCTCTTGTTCATTTTTTCTTCGGCTTTTGCAAAAATTTCTTTCATCACCTATCACTCCTATGTTCAAATACGATTATCTTATTCTACCAGCGTACCGATATTCTCACCGCGCACCGCACGGACAATGTTCTCCGGATCCTCCAAATTAAACACCAGCAAAGAAATGCCGTTGTCCTTACACAAGGTCGCCGCCGTAGAATCCATGACCTTCAAGTCTTTATTCAGCACATCCATATAACTTAACCGGTCAAACTTTTTCGCTTCGGGATTCTTATGGGGATCGCTGTCGTAAATGCCATCCACCATGCTGGCCTTGAAAATAATATCCGCCTCAATCTCGGCCGCGCGCAAAGCCGCCGCCGTATCTGTCGAGAAAAACGGATTGCCTGTGCCGCAACCGAAAATCACAATGCGCCCCTTTTCCAGATGACGCACCGCCCGATTACGTATATACGGCTCCGCGATTTCGTTCATCGCAATCGCCGTCTGCACGCGCACCGGGCACCCTAACTGCTCCAAAGCATCCGCCAAGCCCAAGGCGTTGATGGTGGTTGCCAACATACCCATGTGGTCTGCACGGGTGCGGTCCATTTTGCCGCTGGAACGGCCACGCCAGAAGTTTCCGCCACCCACAACAATAGCAATCTCCGAGCCGAGAGAAGCCGCCTCTTTGACATATTTGCAAATGTTTAATACCGTATCAAAGTCCAGACCGCTATGCGCCGCACCGGCCATGGCCTCACCGCTGAGTTTCAATAAAATACGTTTATATTTCGGTTGCATACTATTCCCTCCGTTTTTTACCATCGAAAAACCGTATGGTCATCGTTACTATTATACTGAAAAACAGCCACGCTGTAAAGACAAAACCGACAGATTTTTATGAATTTTCCATAAACTGGACTTTGCCGCATAAATAAAAGGGCGCCCGGCTTATCACCGGGCGCTCTGTGTATCCTTTATGTGTCTGCTGATGCCGCGCCAAACCGTTCCGGTCGTTTGATGTGATTCCACGCATCATACGCCTTGCGCGCGTCTGCCTCTTCCAACAAGAGGGTTTCTTCGTCGTTTTGCTGTTTTAGTATGTGATATACCCGTCCGTCATATCGAAAGCGAAAATGCTTTGCCCCATCCACGTGTTCTCCCAAGGTGAAAAACTCGCGCGGTGGGCGCTGGTTTCTGTTGTTTGCCATCATTATACACCGTCCTATCCCACATTACTCGGTAAAAGCCAGAGCTCGCCGGATGAGTTCTACGCATTGTTCCGGTGTGAAATGACCGGAATTGATGCTCATGTGATAGTTGCTGTGTTCTCCCCAGCTACGGTCTGTATAATATTCGTAATGACGGGCTCGACTGCGGTCTTTTTCTTTCACCTTTTGTTCGGCGATGCGGGCTTTCAGCCCATATTCACGCACAGCGCGCTCTACGCGCCAAGAAAGGTCGGCGTGAATAAACACGCTGAACACATCGCATTCGTCTTTCAATATGTAGTCCGCACAGCGCCCCACAATCACACAAGGGCCCTGCTGTGCGACCTCTTTGATGGCATTGCTTTGAGCAATAAATACCTGGTTGGACATGAATTTGTCCCCGCCGTAACGATATTCGCCGGTGGCCAAGCTAAACAGCAAGCTGTTGATGAATTTCTGCTCTTCTTCTTCCAGAAATTTGGTGGACAGCCCACTGTCCTCCACCGCTTTATTGACAAACGTTTTGTCATAATACGGCACGCCCAACTGTTCGGCCAAAAGACGGCCTATTTGACTACCGCCGCTACCATACTCACGGCTGAGCACGATCACGCGATTCTTTTTGTTCTCCTGCATCGAATCATCCCCCATTTAACCTATCCAACCTCACCATATATTCTAACTCAGAAGACAGCCGATTGTCAACATTGAAAACAATATATTTATACGGTTTTTAAGAGGGAATTATGTCCTTGCTCAGGAGATTTTGAGCTCCAAACGAAATTTATCCGCAATCATGGCAATAAATTCACTGTTGGTCGGCTTTCCACGGCTGTTATGGATGGTATATCCAAAATAGGAATTAAGCACGTCCACGTCCCCGCGGTCCCACGCCACCTCAATCGCGTGGCGAACAGCCCGCTCCACCCGCGAAGAAGTGGTTGCGTGCTTTTTCGCTACAGCGGGATATAAGCGTTTGGTTACCGCATTGATAATCTGTTCATCTTCAATCGCCATGAGAATCGCGTCCCGCAGATATTGATAGCCCTTGATGTGCGCAGGCACGCCAATTTGATGAATAATCTCCGTCACCTGCATCTCCAAACTGCCTCGCTGGCTATCCGGCGCCGCTGTGTGCCGTCTTTCCATCGGCGAATGCTCCCCACACAAAGAGAGTATACGCTTAGCCATCTCCCCCGCGTCAAACGGTTTGAGAAAATAATAATCCGCCCCCGCGCTCATTGCCTCACGCTCCAATGCCGGATTATCAAAACTCGACATAATCATAAACTGCGGACGATGAGAAAGTCCCTGTTGCTCTAAGCGATGCAGCACACCGATCGCATCCAGTCGGGGCAAAAACAAATCCATCAAAACCACATCCGGCAACTGCCGGGTGATCGCTTCGACCACTGCTTGTCCATCCTTTTCGCTCATCGTTACATCCAGTCCGTGCGATTTCATCACATTGGCACAGGGTATTGCAAAATACTCACTGTTGTCCGCCAAAAGGACATTGATTTTTCTACCCATATATCTCTTTCTCTCCTTCTTTGTTTTGCCGGCTTTGTAATATTACCATATTTTGGTAATTTACGCAAGAGGAAATTTCCAATTTTTGGTAATTTTATTTTGAAGGCCGTCACGAAAGGCAGAGAAATCCTTGTTTTTAAGCGCACGGACAAGGGTTTGTGTCTATCAAAAAAGAAACCCGTCGAAGCCAAAATAAGAAAAAAGTGCGGGGAACACCGACGATTTTTCCCTAAAATGAAAAATCTCTGCCCAAATGAGCAGGGTTGCTAAGGACAGTTATGTTTTATAGGAACGCTGAGCATTGCGGGCAAGAGAATTGAGAGAAGTTACAGCTTCTCTCTTTTTTCTTGCCCTTCTTTACTAA
>JAFPCP010000035.1 GCA_017423825.1 Clostridia bacterium
ATGCCGGTTTCCGCCTTTTCAGCCGGATGTTGCACCGGACAAAAATCTTCGATTTCATATTCATCCGGCACGACCACCATGCCACCCGGATGCTGCCCGGTCGTACGCTTAACGCCGGAACAGCCGAGCGTCAAACGGTCAACTTCCGCCGGACTGAAAATGAGACCCCGCTCTTCTGCGTATTTCTTTACGTAACCAAAGGCCGTCTTGTCCGCAATGGTGCCAATAGTGCCGGCCTTGAACACGTGGTCTTGACCGAACAATGTCTCGGTGTATCGATGCGCACGGCTTTGATATTCGCTGGCAAAGTTAAGGTCGATATCCGGCGATTTATCCCCGTCGAAACCGAGGAAGGTTTCAAACGGTATTTCGTGTCCGTCGCGCCCCAAACGCTCGCCGCAACGAGGACAAGCCTCGGGCGGCAGGTCAAAGCCGGAGCCGACCTCGCCCTTTGTGAAAAATTTGGTATACCGACATTCCGGGTTGCGGCACACATAGTGCGGAGCCAAGGGGTTCACCTCCGATATGCCCGCCATATGCGCGACAAAAGACGAGCCAACCGAACCACGCGAACCCACCAAATACCCGTTATCTACCGAGTTTTTGACCAGTTTTTGCGCAATCATATACAACACGGCAAAGCCATGCTTGATGATGGAATTGAGTTCCTTTTCCAGACGGGCGGAAACAATATCCGGCAACGGGTCGCCATACACCTCGCGCGCGCGGTCCCAACAAAGCTTTTGCAACTCTTCGTCCGAACCCGCCATATACGGCGTGTAGGTGCCTTTGGGAATGGGTTGTATCTCTTCCACCCAATCCGCAATGCGGTTGGGGTTTTCGATAACCACTTCCCGCGCCTTTTCTTCGCCAAGATAAGTAAATTCCGCAAGCATTTCCTGTGTGGTACGGAAATACAGCGGTGCCTGCTCGTCGGCATCATCAAACCCGGAACCCGCCATCAGAATGCGACGATACACTTCATCTTCCGGTTCCATAAAATGCACGTCGCAAGTGGCACACACCGGTTTGCCCAATTTTTCGCCCAGGCGCACAATGGTTTTATTGTGCTCGATGAGTTGTTGCTCGCTCTTACAAACAGGCGGGATGATCTCCCCACCTTTGGCTTTGCTGGGGCGTAGCATAAAAGCATTGTTGCCCAGCGGCTGTATTTCCAGAAAATCGTAGAAACCAGCTATATCGCACAGCTCGCCCCAGCTTTTTCCTTCCAACATAGCGCGGTACAACTCACCCGCTTCGCAAGCACTGCCCAGCAAAAGACCTTCTCGGTGTTCCAGTAACTTGGATTTTGTTATGCGCGGACGCCGCGCATAACATTCCAAGTTGGAATAAGAAACCAGTTTATACAAGTTCTTTAACCCAACCAAATTGCGGGCTAAGATAATAAGATGATGGAATTTCGCCTTTTTCGGGTCAACACCGGTCACACGGGTGTTGATTTGTTGCAACGAATCCATGTTCTGTTGCTGCATATCCTTGATGCACTGCGCATAAATCCCCGCCAAAATCCGCGCATCATCACACGCGCGATGATGCTGGAACGGTGGCAGTTGCAAATAGGTAGCAACCGTATCCAATTTATAATTTTTCAGCCCGGAATACAGCGCGCGACACAAAGGCACGGTATCCACCGAGGTGAAGGCATATGGCATATCGTGGCGGCGAGCAGCCGCACGGATAAAGCCGGTGTCAAAGCCGGCGTTGTGCGCCACAAGCACCTGACAATCGCCGCAAAAAGCATAAAACTGTCGCAAAGCTTCCGCCTCGTCCGGGGCATCCGCTACCATCTGGTCGGTGATGCCCGTCAGTTCCGTGATTTTCGGCGGAATCGGTTTGCCGGGGTTGACGAAAATAGAAAACGTGTCCGCTACCTCGCCGTTCACCATACGCACCGCACCGATTTCCGTCATACGCTCGCTCGCGACGCTCAAACCGGTGGTTTCAATATCGAAAACGATGCATTCGCCATTTAGCGAGGCATCGATTTGCCCCTGTACCACCGGCACCATATCGTTGACGTAATACGCCTCCATGCCGTATAGGATTTTGATATCCTTGCCCTTTTTCTTCAATGCAGAGGCGGTGTTCATCACATCCGGGAACGCCTGCACCACGCCGTGGTCAGTAATCGCCACCGCCTTATGCCCAAAGGCCGCCGCTCGCTCCACCAGTTTGGATGCCTCTGTCACACCATCCATCGAGGACATTTTGGTGTGCATATGCAATTCTACCCGTTTTTCCGGCGCCAAATCCTGCCGGCGATACCGCGCCACAATAGAAATGCTGCGCGGGCGCATTTGATTACATTTGGCGTATTCATTATATGCATATTGCCCGCTCGCCAAAATACTATCGCCTTTTTTGAGACCTTTGATGGCCGCAATATTCTCCGCATCCCGCTTTTTATCCATCCACAAACTCAGCGGAATCGAACTTGTCTGATCGGAAATAAAAATGGTAAAGCGGCTTTTTGTGCCATCCCGATTTTCGCCGGCGTCAATTTTGAAAATATCGCCCCACACCGTAACGGTGGAACCATCCGCCTCCAAATCCGACATGGATACAGGCCGGTCTTTAATGGGCAAACCGAGCACCGGTTGTGCCGTTTCCAGATACACAAGCAAGCCATCCGCCGGTGGTCGGGTCGGGTCTGCCGGTTTGCCCGGACGCGCGGGCTCATCCTCGCTCGCAGGCTTAGGTGCCTCCGCCGCAGCGGCAGCTCGGGCCGCCGCCCGCTCCTTCGCGTGGGCTTCTGCCTCTTGTTGCATCTGTTGCATCATTTTTTCGTAGCGTTCGTCTTTTTCCGGTGTTTCTTCTCCCGCAAATTCCACCGTCACATGCCGACCAAATTGCTCGCGAATTAGCGCTTGCAACTGCTTGTCCGCTTCGGTGAGATGCAACACGTTCACACCGCCATGGGAAAAGAACACACGCAATGCGTCCCCTCGCAGGGAAAACTCCGCATCATCAAATCCGCCGTTCACAGCCATGTTCTGCCGTTTCAGATGTTCCACCAACGACGGGAATGCATCCGCGCCCAGCAAATCCGCCGGAAAACGCGGTTGCAACACGACAACCCCTAATCCCAAGCGAGATGCCAGTTCCCGTTCGGCTTCAAAAAGCGTCTGAGCCGGTACCAACTGCGTAAAACGCAACGTCAGCACCAGCCGCCCGGATTTTTTATAAACAGCCATCTCTTCTATGGCCGCCTGCGCCAAAGGGCTCCCCTCCGGCAACGACAAAAACGGGCCAAAAAAAGCCCCGAACAACTGTTGTTCCATCTTTCCTCCGTTATATGTATCCCCCGGTTTTATAACCGGTCAATTTCCTGCATCAGTCTATCTACCGCCTCGGCCTCATCCACCGTACACAGCACTTCCCCTTTGCGAAAAATGACCGCGCGCCCTTTTCCGCCGGCAATGCCGATGTCCGCTTCTCGCGCCTCACCGGGGCCGTTGACAATACAACCCATAACAGCCACCGTGATGGGTTTGTGCACGCACTGCAAGCGTTGTTCTACCTGCTCGGCGATGCCGATAAGGTCAATCGCCGTGCGCCCGCACGTGGGACAGGATACTAAGCGCGGGCGGTCGGCGCGCAAACCCAACGCCGCCAACAAATCCATGCCCGCCTGCACCTCTTTTTCCGGGGCGGCGGTCAAAGACACGCGTATCGTATCCCCAATGCCTTGCGTCAGCAAAGCGCCGATGCCCACCGCCGATTTCAGCATACCCATACGTTCGGTGCCGGCTTCTGTCACCCCTAAATGCAAGGGATATTCACACGCCGCCGCTGTCAGCTGATAGGCCTGTATCATGGTGTACACATCCGACGATTTAATCGACAAAATGATGTCGTTGAAATCAAACTTTTCCAATAAAGCCGCATGATATAACGCGCTGTCTCGCATAGCCTCCGGGGTAGGATGTCCGTATTTCGCCAGAATTTCTTTCTCTAAGGAACCCGAATTCACCCCGATGCGAATCGGAATGCCTAGGCGGGCGCAGGTGTTGGCCACCGCCTTGACGCGACTTTTTTCCCCTATGTTACCGGGGTTGATGCGAATTTTGTCCGCCCCCGCGGCCGCCGATTCCAGTGCCAAATTATAATCAAAATGAATGTCTGCCACGACCGGTATGCTGACCGCCTCTTTCAGAGCCGCGACCAGACGTACCGCGTCTTTATCCGGGACAGCCGTGCGAATTATCTCACAGCCACAAGCCTGCAACCGTTTAGCCTGCTCTATGTTGCCGGCAACATCTGCCGCCGGCACGTTTAACATGGATTGTACGGTAACCGGTGCAGCACCGCCTACCGGCACGCCGCCTACCATCACCTGTTTGCACACACGCTTTTGCACAGCCATCCTCCTTTTTGTCGTGTAAAGTCAAACCTCTTTACATACATTCCCCTTTTTACGCAAAGAATTTTGTAATGTCGCTATACGTAACCACCAACATCAGCAGCAACAACAGCACCAAGCCCGCCAA
>JAFPCP010000036.1 GCA_017423825.1 Clostridia bacterium
AATCCATGCCCGCCTGCACCTCTTTTTCCGGGGCGGCGGTCAAAGACACGCGTATCGTATCCCCAATGCCTTGCGTCAGCAAAGCGCCGATGCCAATCGCCGATTTCAGCATACCCATGCGCTCGGTGCCGGCTTCCGTCACCCCTAAATGCAAGGGATATTCACACGCCGCCGCTGTCAACTGATAGGCCTGTATCATGGTGTGCACATCCGAGGATTTAATCGACAAAATAATGTCGTTGAAATCAAACTTTTCCAGTAAAGACGCGTGATACAATGCACTGTCCCGCATCGCTTCCGGGGTCGGGTGGCCGTATTTGGCCAAGATGTCCTTTTCCAAAGAACCGGAATTAACTCCAATGCGAATCGGAATACCTAAACGGGCACAGGCGTTGGCCACCGCCTTGACACGGCTTTCTTCGCCTATGTTACCGGGGTTGATGCGAATTTTGTCCGCCCCCGCGGCCGCCGATTCCAATGCCAAATTATAATCAAAATGAATGTCCGCCACAACGGGTATGCTGACGGCTTCTTTCAACGCCGCGACCAGACGTACCGCGTCTTTATCCGGGACAGCCGTGCGAATTATCTCACAGCCACAAGCCTGCAACCGTTTGGCCTGCTCTATATTACCGGCTATATCCTCTGCCGGCACGTTTAACATGGATTGTACGGTAATCGGTGCAGCACCGCCCACCGGCACGCCGCCTACCATCACCTGTTTGCACACGCGCTTTTGCACAGCCATCCTCCTTTTTGTGTAAAGTCAATTCACTTTACGTAAATGTTCCTGTTTTACACGAAAAATTTTGTAATGTCGCTGTACGTAACCACCAACATCAGCAGCAACAACAGCACCAAGCCCGCCAAATGAATCACGCCCTCGTATTTAGCAGGGACGGGTTTGCGGGTAACGCCCTCCCACAGGAGAAACACCAGCCGCCCGCCGTCCAGCGCCGGCAAGGGTAACAAATTAAACACGCCCAAATTGACGGTTATCATCACCATCAGCATCACCAACGTCTGCCAACCCTGCAAAGAACGGGCATCCCCCACCGCATCCGCGATGATGTCCACCGTCCCTACCGGGCCGGATAGGTCATTGAGCCCGTAGCGGCCACGCAGTATATCCACCAAACTGCGCCACACAATGGTAGCGACCGAAACTTCCTGTTTGGCGGCTTGCACAAAGGTGTTCCCAAACGTGCGCGGCACACCGAGCAGAGAAAAATCGTATTTTATATACTGCCGTCCGGTTTGCTCATTCGTCAATAGCGAAAACGCAACCGAAGACAGTTCCACTTTTTCCGTGCCGTTGTCTGTCGGGCGGCGCACCACCATATCCAGCACACCGTCTGTGTCGTTTTGCATCTCCATAGATAGGTCGCTATCCATTAAAATGCGGCGGCCGTTAACCTCTACAATGGTATCGCCGGCACGCAAACCGGATTGATAGGCCGGGGCATCCGCCTCTATGCGCGCAATGGTTGTGGTGGCAAACAGCACCGTCCCTGTATCGTCATACGGTGTCTGCAAAAAGCCGTAATACACCAGCAACAGCACATAGCCGAGCAACAAATTCATCACCGCGCCCGCGACAACAATCAACACGCGACGCCACACCGGTTTTGTCGCAAAAGAACGGCTGGCATCCGGCGCAGGGGCATCCTCACCCGGCCCGCCAATGGCTGCCGGCGTCGGCGCGCCTTCGTCCTCGCCCTCCATAGCACAAAATCCACCAATCGGAATGGCGCGAACGGAATACACCGTCTCCCCTTTTCCAAAGCGGAACAAACGCGGGCCCATACCAACGGCAAATTCGTTGACGCGCACGCCCATGCGTTTCGCCATGAGAAAATGGCCAAACTCATGTACCAAAATCAGCACGCCCAGCACCAGCAAAGCGGCTAAAATCTTACCCAAAAACACCAAAGCAGTAATGGTTGACACCTCATTTCAGGTTATCTATGGCATCCCGCGCCCAGGCGCGCATCTGCGCATCCGCCGCAAACACATCCTCCACCGAGCGCGGTGCCGGCAACGATTCTTGCAATCCCGCCGAAACCAACGAAACAATCGCGGTGAACGGAATCTTATCATGCAGAAAAGCGTCCACGGCCACCTCGTTGACCGCGTTCAATGCCGCCGGGTACAGGCCGCCCATAGCCAGAGAATGCCGCGCCAATTCCACCGCCGGAAACACCTCGTTATCCATCGGGTAGAAAGTCAATTTGGCCCAGTCCTCCAAACGGAGTTGTTTGACCGGACTCGGCACTCGGTCGGGGTATGTGAGCGCATATTGTATCGGCACGCGCATATCCGGCACGCCCAACTGCGCTAGCACAGCATTATCATCGTATTCAACAAGCGAATGAATAATGCTTTCCCGATGCACCACCACGTCAATCTGCTCAGGCGGCAGGTCAAAAAGCCAACGCGCCTCTATCAGTTCCAGCCCTTTATTCATCATCGTGGCGGAATCAATGGTGATTTTTTGCCCCATAGACCAGTTGGGGTGACGCAGTGCATCCGCCCGCGTAACCGTTTGCAATTCCTGCGCGCTCTTTCCAAAAAAAGGACCGCCGGAAGCCGTCAAAATGATGCGTTTGAGCGCCCTATCTTTTGGCGGACAACCCTGTAAACACTGGAAAATCGCGCTGTGCTCGCTGTCCACCGGCAACAATTTCACCTTCGCGCGCGCTAAGGCGTCCATGACAAACGCGCCACCGGCCACCAACGTTTCCTTGTTTGCCAGGGCAACGTCTTTTCCCGCATGGATGGCGGCTAACGTCGGGCGTAGGCCCACCATGCCAACCACCGCATTGAGCACCATATCGGCTTGCGGTAGTGCCGCTAATTCACACAATCCTTCTAAACCAGACAGCACGCGCACCGGCATATCCGCCACCCGCACACGCAGGTCGGCGGCCGCCCGTTCATCATACAGAACGGCCACAGCCGGCTGATATTGCCGAATTTGTTGTTCCAACACGTCCGCGCGGCGGGCCGCCGCTAATCCTATCACTCGATACCCGGCTTGCTCTGCGACCTCCAAGGCCTGCACGCCAATCGAGCCGGTCGAACCCAATATCACCAAATTCTTCATACCGCAGCCCTTTCCGTCAACCAACATACAGCAAAATCATATACAAAATTGGGGCGATAATAACCACGCTGTCAAAGCGGTCCATTGCGCCACCGTGTCCTGGCATGAGATTGCCGTAATCTTTTATGCCGCTGTGCCGCTTAATCGCCGAGGCAAACAAATCGCCACACACCGAAAGCGGCGCCAACAAAAACGCCAACAGACCGTATACCCAAATCGGCAGAAGCGACGCCGACGACGGCATCAGCTGCTGCAACCAATACATCAGCAACATTGCGCTGCCCGCCGACACAAACAGGCCACCAAAAAAGCCTTCCCACGTTTTTTTCGGGCTGATGACCGGAGCCATCTTATGTTTTCCAAAAAACACGCCGGTAAAATATGCACCGGTGTCGCTCATCCACGGAATCGCCAAAGTCAGCAACACCTGCATAATCCCTTTGTTGTTATCCCCGGAAATACGCAAACCCAACAACGCGGTGAAACCCAGCACCGCATACAGCGTCAAAAAGAAAGCACAACCACCGTCCGACACGGTCATGGTTTCGTGCCGTGCCAACACAAGCAGCAGCACAAACAAACCATACACCAGCGGCAACACCCAACAAGCGGTTTGATGCGTGTAAAAGGCAAGCACTTGACACACCCCATACACCACACTGCTGATTAACAACGTGCTATTCTTGACCAGGCCGGTGTTGTGTAAGAGTTCAAAAACCGCTATGCCTGCCACAGCAGCCAATGCCAGGGCAAACAGCCACGTATATGGGCACAACAGCACAGCAAACAAAATTACTATGCCCACCGCCGCGGATATAATGCGTGTTTTCATAGGTCGTTTTCCTTTCTTTTGGGCGCTTTATACGCCACCGAACCGACGGTCGCGCCGAGTGTACATATCCAGCGCACGGTCCAAATCCTTTTCTTTGAAGTCCGGCCACAAAATATCGTCCATGAACACATATTCCGCATAAGCGGATTGCCAAATCAAAAAATTCGACAGGCGATATTCCCCGCTCGGACGCAAAATCAAATCCACCGGCGGCTGACCGGCTGTATACAAACAATCCTCGACCGCCTGCTCATCGATGTCCGCTGGATGTAACTTTCCATCCGCTGCTCGCTGTGCCAACTCGCGCGCGGCGGCGGCCAGTTCCTGCCGCCCGCCAT
>JAFPCP010000037.1 GCA_017423825.1 Clostridia bacterium
GAGACCGGCACGTTGTCTATTCCGGAAATGGGCACCGGCTTTACTCGTCAGATGTTGCTGGATTGTAAACCCAAGACGTTTGACGACCTATTGCAAATTTCCGGTATGTCGCATGGTACCGACGTGTGGCTGGGCAACGCCCAGGATTTGATACGTTCGGGCGTGTGTACAATATCCAATGCAATCGGCACCCGTGACAGCATTATGGTTACGCTGATACATAAAGGTCTGCCGCCGAAGATGGCGTTTAAGATTATGGAAACGGTGCGTAAGGGACTTATCGCGAAGGGCAAGGTAGCGCCTGAGGTATGGGAGGAAATGGTGTCTGCCATGCGGGAGCATGGGGTAGAGGAATGGTATATTGATTCCTGTAAAAAGATTCAGTATATGTTCCCGAAAGCCCACGCGGCGGCGTACGTTATTGCCGCGTTGCGTGTGGCGTGGTATAAGGTATATCACCCAGCCGCCTATTATGCGGCATATTTCACCGGGCGTGGCGGCGACTTTGATGCGGCGACGGTGCAGGGCGGTATCGACCGCGTCAAAGGGGTTATGGACGCGATTCAACAGCGTGGCCGCGAAGCCACGCAAAAAGAGCAGGATACGGCGGAAATTTTGCACGTGGTGTATGAGGCAATGCTGCGCGGCGTGGAATTTTTGCCGGTGGATTTGTATAAGTCGCACTGGTATCAATTCAAAATGGAGGATGGTCGTATTCGCTTGCCGTTCAGCGCCATCGCCGGTCTGGGCGAGGCGGCGGCGCGCAGTTTGCAGGATGCCGCGAACCCCGCAGACCCGTTCATCTCCTGCGACGATATGCAAAACCGTACCGGCGTGACCAAAGCGGTGGTGCAGTCTATGCGGGACTTGGGCGTGTTGGACGGCTTGCCGGAAACCAGCCAAATGACGTTTTTCTAATCAAAAACGCCCTTTATGGGTGTGAAAATATCCGAAAGGAAGTGTGTCGTTATGTTAAAAGGTATCAATCCCACATTATCTCCGGAATTGTTAAAAATCCTCTCTGAGATGGGGCATGGCGATGAACTGATTATTGCCGACGGGGGATTTCCGGGTGCCAATTTGGCGCGGAATTTAGTGCGCGCAGACGGTGTTGGTTGTGTTGCTATGTTGGAAGCGGTGTTGTCGGTGTTTCCTTTGGACCAATATGATGACAAAAACTTTTTCCTTATGGAAACGACTGGAGGCGATGCGCCCCCGGCCATCTGGGATGAATATGCAGAGGTGCTGCGTCGCTATGAGCCGACGGCGCATATCGAGCATTTGGAACGGTTTGCTTATTATGAGCGGGCGAAAAAAGCCTATGCGGTGATAGCGACCAGTGAAATGGCCCCTTACGGAAACATTTTGCTCAAAAAAGGATGCGTGCGATAAACAATAAAAAAAGCCGCCGTTTGAAACGGCGGCTTTTTCTTATTTATATCCTTGGGGATTTTGGGATTGCCAGCGCCAGGAATCGCGGCACATATCTTCGACGTTCTTTTCGGCTTTCCAGCCAAGCAGACGGGCGGCTTTGGCCGGGTCGGAATAGCAAGTATCGACATCGCCGGGGCGTCGCGGGGCGATGCGATAGGGGACTTCTACACCGCTTACGGTGCGGAAGGCGTTAACCAAATCCAGTACGCTGTACCCCACGCCGGTGCCGAGGTTGATGGCTTCCACGCCGGTGTGCTTGATGGCGTAATCCACGGCGCACACGTGCCCTTTGGCCAGATCAACCACGTGGATATAATCCCGCACGCCGGTGCCGTCCGGTGTGTTGTAATCGTCACCGAACACGGATAATTGCTGCAATTTGCCGATGGCTACCTGCGAGATGTACGGCATCAAGTTGTTGGGGATGCCGTTGGGGTCTTCACCGATGCGCCCACTCTCGTGCGCGCCGATGGGGTTGAAATACCGCAACAAAACAACAGACCATTCCGGATCGGAGGTGCACAGGTCGCTGAGGATGCCTTCAATCATGAATTTGGTGCGGCCATAAGGATTGGTCACCGCGCCGGTCGGCATATCCTCTTTTAAGGGGGAGGGGTTGCCGGTGCCGTACACCGTGGCGGAGGAGGAGAAAATCATGCGTTTGCATCCCATCTCAGCCATCACACCGCATAGCACGACGGTGCCGCTGACGTTGTTGTCAAAATAGGTGAGCGGTTGAGCAACGGATTCGCCCACGGCTTTGAGTCCGGCGAAGTGAATCACCGCGTCGATTTTGTGTGCAGAGAACACCCGGCGAAGCCCATCGGCATCGCGAATGTCACATTCATAGAAGGGGAAATCCTTTCCGGAGAGTTCTTTCACTCGTTTAAGCGCTTCGGGGTTGGAATTGTAATAGTTGTCGATAACGACGATGTCATAGCCGGCATCCAGCATTTCGATGCAGGTGTGACTACCGATGTAACCGCAACCTCCGGTGATGAGAATAGCCATGTGCAACTGCCTCCTTACCTCATATGTGTATTATTATACTTACTTTTTTTCGCATTTCAATAAATATTTGTATAAAGAATATGGAAATATGTTGCCTGATTGTAAGTATTATCTTGTGTTTTGTTCTTTTGTGGTATATAATGGGAGATATTATGTGACTAAGAGGGGAAAGCGTATGAAACCGACATTGGTTATTATGGCAGCCGGTATGGGCAGCCGATTTGGCGGGCTGAAACAAATCACACCCGTTGGGCCAAACGGAGAAAAGTTGATGGATTATTCGGTATACGATGCGTTGCGTGCCGGCTTTGGCAAGGTCGTGTTTGTTATTAAACACGCGATTGACGAGGCGTTTCGCGCGGAAATCGGGGATAAAATCGCGGCACATATGCCGGCGGAATACGTGTATCAGGAGTTAGATGCCTTGCCCGCGGGGTATACCGTGCCGGAGGGTCGTGAAAAGCCGTGGGGCACCGGCCATGCGGTGTTGTGTTGTCGTGATGTGGTGAAAGAGCCGTTTGTAGTTATCAACGCGGACGATTACTACGGTCCGGCTTGCTTTGCGGCGCTGGCATCCTTTTTGAAAGGGTGCGCCGAGGGCCCGGTCAAACACATCGCCATGGCCGGCTACCGCCTGTGCAACACGTTGACCGAGAACGGCTACGTGTCCCGCGGCGTTTGCACGGTGGATGAGGAAAACCGTTTGCTTGGGTTGGTGGAACGCACGCATATTGAATGGCGAGATGGTGTGCCGCAGTTCACCGAAGATGGTGGCGAAACCTGGGAGCCTTTACCGGCGGATGGATTTGTGTCTATGAACTGTTGGGCATTCCCGGCCGGTATGTTGGATGCGTTTGAGCGGCTTTTCTGTGCTTTCTTGGAGGAGAAGGGGCAGGACACCAAAGCGGAGTTTTATCTGCCGTTTGCGGTGGATACGCTCATGGCCGAAGGCGCGGCGGACGTAACGGTTATCCCGACCGAAGACCGTTGGTACGGCATGACCTATGCCGCGGACCATGCCATGGTGCGGCAGGCGCTGGCGGATTTGATGGATAAAGGCGTGTATCCCGCCCGCTTGTGGACGGATATACATAGCAAATAAAAAGGTAGGAGGCTCACGAATATGCATCCGGATGTAGAGCGCGTTTTATTGTCGGAAAAAGAACTGGATGATATCATTACCCGCTTGGCGGCGCAACTCGACCGGGATTATGCCGGGGAAGATAAGAAGTTGCTGTTACTGTGCATTTTGAAGGGTTCGGTGGTCTTCATGGGCGAGTTGATGAAGAAAATCACCGTTCCGGTGGAGATAGATTTTATGCGCGTGTCCTCCTACGGGGCCGGAACAGCCACCACCGGCAGCGTGAATATCATCCTTGATTTACACCGTAAGGATTTGGAAACCTGCGACATTTTAATCGTGGAGGATATTATCGACAGCGGCCGCACCTTGGCGTATCTCAAACAGTATTTGGAGCTTAAAGGCGCCCACAGTGTGAAAACCTGCACACTTTTGGACAAACCCGAACGGCGCGAGGTGGCGTTTGAGGCGGATTACGTTGGCCGAGAAATTCCGGATGAATTCGTGGTCGGCTACGGCTTGGATTATGACGAACGGCTGCGCGCGTTGCCGTATGTAGGTATTCTCAAACCAAGCGTATACAGCAAATAAAACAAGCGGCACCGCCTGATAGGCGGTGCCGCTTTTTTATACTCTATGCGTGATTAGTCCTCGGCGGCGGTGGCTTTTCCGAGCGTGCCGTTGTTAAGTGCTTGCAAATACGCATTTATGAAGCCGTCCAATTCGCCGTCCATGACCGCTTGGATGTTCCCCATTTCATAGCCGGTGCGGTGGTCTTTGGCGAGGGTGTAGGGCATGAAAACGTAGGAGCGGATTTGGTTACCCCAAGCGATTTGTGCTTGGTTGCCTTTGATATCGTCGATTTTGTCCAAGTGCTCGCGCTCTTTGATTTCCACCAATTTGGATTTGAGCATGGCCATGGCCTTGTCGCGGTTTTGAAATTGGCTTCGTTCGTTCTGGCAAGCCACCACGATGCCGGTGGGGATGTGGGTTAGACGCACGGCAGAGGAGGTTTTGTTGATGTGCTGGCCGCCGGCACCGGAGGCGCGGAACACGTCCATTTTGATGTCTTCCGGTCGAATATCCACCTCGGTGTCGTTGTCGATTTCGGGGATGATTTCCAGAGCGGAGAAGGAGGTGTGCCGCCGTCCGGACGCGTCAAAGGGGGAGATGCGCACCAAGCGGTGCACGCCCGCCTCACCTTTGAGGTAGCCATAGGCTTTTTCACCCACGATTTCAATGGAGGCGCTTTTGAGCCCGGCCTCGTCTCCATCGAGATAATCCAATATGTTATAAGTGAATCCGTGTGCCTCTGCCCAGTGGGTGTACATACGATATAGCATGGATGCCCAATCCTGCGCTTCGGTGCCGCCCGCACCGGCGTGGAAGGTGAGGATGGCGTTGTTGTTGTCGTATTCGCCGGAAAGCAGGGTGGCGAGCCGCTGGGCTTCCATGGATTTTTCGATGGCATCGACGCCGGTTTGACACTCCTCTAACAAAGATAAATCCTCTGCCTCGTCGGCAAGTTCAATCAGCGTGAGGGTGTCTTGATAGTCGTTGTTGAGTTTTTCATAGGCTTCGATTTTGCCTTTGATGGCGGCGGTTTTTTGGGAGATTTTCTGGGCGTTTTCCATGTCATCCCAAAAGCCGGGTGCCGCCGCGCGGGCGTCGAGTTCGTCGGCCTCTCGTTGCAACTGTTTGAGCCCGATGGAATCCGCCAAATCTTTGATTTGCGGTAAGAAGCCTTCTAACTTTAATCGCAGTTCTTCGTATTGTAACATGGTGGTACTCCTCATATTTTTTTACCGTATCATTATACTGGAATTATGACCGCTTGTAAAGGAAAAATTCGGATTTTGGGCATAGGAGAACGCTTTTATAAAAAAACAAACATATTTTCGGGATTTGCTTGCGTTGCGGCGAGGAATTGCGTATACTATAAAGGTAAATGTTTGTGTGGAGGAATATGCCTATGAAATCACCGTTGAGCCGTACGCTTTGCGCGCATAAGCAGCAGGATTTGTTATATTATACCTTTCCGGCGTTTGATTCCGTGCCTTTTGTGCGACACGGTTTTTCGACGCGTTTGGGCGGCGTGAGCACAGGGGATTTTTGCTCCATGAATTTAAGTTTCACCCGCGGCGACGACGAGGCGGCAGTTCAGGAGAATTTTCGGCGGATTTGCACGGCTATGGGCGTGCAGAAAGAACAGGTGGTCGTGTCGGCGCAAACCCATACCGTGAATCTGTATAACGCGACGCGTGCGGATTGCGGGCGTGGCGTGGCATTTCCGCGTGAATACACCGACATAGATGGCTTGCTCACGGATGAGCCGGGGGTGGTGCTGTGCACGCAATATGCGGACTGCGTGCCGTTGTTTTTCGTGGACCCGGTGCGGCGTGTGGTGGCATGCTCGCATGCGGGTTGGCGCGGCACGGCGCAGGGCATGGCTCGCGTGACCGTGGAGCGTATGGTGACGGATTACGGGTGCCGCCGCGAGGATATTCTGGCCGGCATCGGCCCGTCGATTGGGCCGGATTGCTTTGAGGTGGATACGCCGGTGTATGAGGCGTTTTGCAAGGCGGATGTGTTTGGCGAAGGGTGTTTCACACACGGTGCCGAGGGCAAATATTATATTAACTTATGGGAAGTCAATCGGCGGTTTTTACGGGCTGCCGGTGTGCCTGAGGAGAATATTACCATAACGGATTTGTGCACGCGGTGTTATCCGGAGGTGTTTTGGTCGCATAGGGCGGCGGGTGATCGACGCGGCAGCTTGGCGGCGTTTATCGGGCTCGCGGAATAACAAGTTTTCATATTTCCCGCAAAACAACCCATACTAACTCCGATAAAGTATAGTAAGGAGTGTATGGTATGACGTATCAGGAAACGGTAGACCGTCTAACAACCAAACTGCGCGTGGATGCCAGTTTTGATATGATGAGCCGCGGAATGACGGTTGGGCATCGACCGGGGACGTTGTTTTTCGTGGATGGATTTACCAAGGATGAAGTGTTGGAGAAAATGCTTCAATTCCTGTCGAAAATTCCCGAAGAAGATGTGCAGGGTATAAACGATGCCGAAGAATTTATCCGTCGATTCATCACCTATGTTGAGGTGGACTGCACCGCCGATTTGGAAAAGGTGGTGGTGCAGGTGTTGTCCGGCGTGACGGCTTTGGTCGTGCAGGATTTGGACAAGGTGATTCTCATAGATACCCGCACCTATCCGGTGCGCAGTGTGCAGGAGCCGGAATCCGACAGAGTGATGCGTGGCTCACGGGATGGATTGGTGGAAACACTGGTGTTCAATGCGGCGCTCATTCGCCGGCGGTTACGTGACCCGGCGCTCACGTTTGAGGTGATTCCCGTGGGGCGCATGTCCGCAACGGACGTGTGTATTTGCTATATGAGTGACCGTGTGGACCGAAAATATTTAGACAAATTACGCAAGCGACTGCAAAGCATCACGATTCCCGCGTTGGCTATGGGACAGGAGAGCCTGTCGGAATGTCTGCTTAAAGGGCAGTGGTATAATCCGTTCCCGCGTGTACGGTATACCGAGCGCCCGGACAGCGCGGCGGCTAATATAGCCGAGGGGCGGATCGTGCTGCTTGTCGATAATTCACCGGCGGCGATGATGCTGCCCACGTCGATTTTTGACTTTTCACAGGACACAAATGATTTTTATTTCCCGCCGGTGGTGGGCTCGTATTTGCGCCTGGTGCGGGGCTTGATTTTTCTGTTCACGCTGTTTCTCACGCCGGTGTGGTATTGGCTGATGCAAAACCCGGACAAAATCCCGGCAGCGCTTGATTTTATTCGCGTCAAGGAGCCGGGGAATATTCCGCTGATTGTGCAACTTTTGTTGGTAGAAATACTGATTGACGCGTTAAAACTGGCTTCGCTGAATACGCCGACCTCGTTGAGCAATGCATTGAGTTTGGTAGGTGCGTTGATTTTCGGTGAGTTTGCGGTGCAAGCGGGATTGTTTGTGCCGGAATTGCTGGCGTATATGGCCTTTGTCGCGATTGCGTCGTTCACGCAACCGAGCCATGAATTGGCGTATGCATTCAAATTGTTTCGCATAGTTTTTCTGGTTTGCACGTGGCTGCTGCATGGCTGGGGCTTGTTGCTCGGCATGGGCATTATGTTTGTTGTGCTTGTCACAACACGCACCGCTGTCGGCGGCAGTTATCTATATCCGGTTGTGCCGTTTAATGGTAAGGCGCTGGCACGGTTGTTGTATCGGCAGCCAATCAGCCGCCACAACGCGCAATAGGGACACGCACCGGTCGCCCGCCCATCGCATAGAATGGGTTGATGTTCCGCCGCACAGAGCGGCATCAAAGGAGGGCGGCTTATGCACATCGGAGAAACTTTGGCGTTGATTATCACTTTGTTTTTGGCATTATATGGTTGCGCACAGCTTATTCGCCGCATATGCTTATGGATGGTTCGCTGTCCGGATTGTGCGGATTGTTGGCGGCTGGCGATACCCCGTGGGGGAAGCTCCGCGGCTCCCTTGTTTCGTTGTTTACAAGCGCAAGCGGCGTGGGAGGAGAGCGGCGGTTGCAGCCGCACGCTGGTGGTACTTTCGGAGATGTCCGCGGAAGAACGGTGCGCATTGGAAAATCTATTACGGGAAGCCCCCGCGGTGACACCCGTGACGGTGGCGGAATTGACGACTATGATAGCTGAGCGGAGGCTGGAATCGCAAAGAAAGGAGTCGTAAAGGCATGACGGAAAAAGAACAAGAAGTAGCAACCGAATCGTTATCCGGTATGGTGGAGCATATTGTTTTTTGTAACGAAGAGAACGGCTGGACGGTGCTGGAACTCGATACGGGTGAGGGTATAGAAACAGTGGTCGGCGTGTTTGCGCAGGTGCAGGCGGGTGAACGTCTGCACCTGCAAGGCGGCTGGACCGAGCATCCCAGTTTCGGCCGCCAGTTTAAGGCGACCGCCTGCGAGAGCCATCTGCCGTCGGATGCGGCTTCGATTCTTCGGTATCTGGCTTCCGGTGCGGTGCGGGGCATTGGCCCGAGTACAGCGGTGAAAATTGTCGACCGCTTTGGCGCAGATTCTTTGCGTATATTAGAGGAAGAACCCGAGGAATTGTCTAAAATTTCCGGGATTTCTTTAGCCAGAGCCAAGGAAATGGGCGAAAGTTTTCGTGCCCAGTTTGGGTTGCGTGAGGTGGTTATGGCTTTTGCAGAGTATGGCTTGACGCCCAACGAGGCTTTGCGTTGTTGGAAAAAATATGGTTCCACCACGCTCGCCAAAATCAAAGCCAACCCCTATTTGCTGTGTTCCCCCGGTTTGTATATCGGGTTTGAACGAGCGGATGCCATTGCCATGCAACTGTACGGAGACACATTAGACCCGAATCGTTTGGAGGCGGGAGTCGAGTATGTGTTGCGGCACAACGTCGCGAACGGACACACCTGTCTGCCGGAGAATAAATTGATTCCGGCGGCGGCACGGCTTTTGGGTGTGGAAGAGGAATCTGTCACCGATGCAGCGGATAGAATGGTGTCTGTCGGCCGACTGCGTCGCGAGTCGGTGGTAAAACGCGGTTTTTTATTTTTGCCGCATTTGCGGGACGCCGAGGCCTTTATAGCCAATCGTTTACGTCTAATGGGCGGGATAGCCACCATCCAAGAAGCAGATTTGGAATTGCGCATAGACGCGATGGAAAAGAATTTTCATATCACCTATGAAAAGCAACAACGACGTGCCATGTGTGAGGCAGTTTCCAAGGGCTTACTCATACTGACGGGTGGTCCCGGAACCGGAAAAACCACTACCCTGCGTGGAATTATCACGTTGCTGGAAAGCATGGGAGAAACGGTGGCGATAGCCGCACCGACGGGGCGTGCGGCTAAGCGCATTTCCGAGTTGACTGGCCGTGAAGCAAAAACCCTTCACAGGCTGTTGGAGGTCAAGTGGGACGACAGCGATATGCCGGTGTTTGACCGCAACGAAAAGAATCCTTTGGAGGCCGACGCCGTGGTGGTAGACGAGATGTCCATGGTGGACGTGCTGTTGTTTGAGAGTTTGTTGCGCGCGGTTAAGACCGGATGTCGGCTGATATTGGTTGGGGACACCGACCAGCTGCCGGCGGTGGGTGCCGGGTGTGTGTTGCAGGATTTGATAGACAGTGATATGGTGCCGGTGGTGCAGCTGACGCAGGTGTTCCGCCAGGCGTTGGAAAGCCGCATCGTGCGCACCGCACACCGCATTGTCGGCGGTCAGATGCCGCAACTGGACAATAAGGGGGATTGTTTCTTTCTTCCGCGACAAAACGCGCGGGAGGTGGCAACCACGGTGGAGGAATTGTGCGGGCGGCGTTTGCCGCAAGCCTATGGATATACCCCGTTTAACGGCTTACAGGTGCTTTGTCCCGGACGCAAAGGGGAACTCGGCACAGGGGAACTCAATCGCCGTTTGCAGGAGATGCTCAATCCGGCGGACAAGAAAAAGGCCGAGATAACCGTGGAAGGAGTCACTTTGCGTGTCGGGGATAAGGTGATGCACAACCGCAACAATTACGATATCCCTTGGACGCGGGATGACGGAGAAAACGGCGTCGGCATATTCAACGGAGACATCGGCGTGTTAGAGGACGTGCGCCTGCGCGAGGACGTGTTGCTGGTGCGATACGATGACCGTGTGGCTACATACACCAAACAAGATGCGCAGGATTTAGAGCTCGCGTATGCGATTACGGTACATAAAAGCCAGGGCAGCGAGTTCGACGCGGTGGTGCTGCCGCTGTTTCGCAACACGCCCAAGTTATGCTATCGCAATCTGCTATATACGGCCGTAACCCGCGCCAAAAAGCTGCTCATCATGGTGGGAAGTTTAGATACTTTACAGCAAATGGTGGACAACAACCGCAAGACGTTACGCTATACGGCCTTGCAGCACTTTCTGCATCAAGCGGCGGAGATGGGATTATGAAGAAATGGTTGCGCGATTGTCTGCGCTTGTTTTATCCGGCACGTTGTTGTGTGTGCGGGCGGCTGACGGATGTAAAACAGCCTCTATGTGTTTGTTGCCAGAAAACGGTGCCGTTCATTCAACCACCGGTATGCGACCGATGCGGTCGACAGGAGGACCGGTGTGTTTGTCGCCGCCGCCAGCGTGCATTTGCGCGGTGTGTGTCTCCTTTTTATCACGAGGGACTTGTGCGTGACGCCGTGACTCGTTTGAAAAACAAGGGATATACGGACGATGTAGAGGGACTTGCCGGAGAGATGATGGAGGTTGTGCGGCGGGAATACGGTGGCATCGCTTTTTCTTGCGTGACGGCGGTGCCATTATATAAGAAGGATTATCGGCGACGTGGGTTTAATGATGCGGCTTTGTTGGCGCAGGCGTTGGCTGCTCAGTTGCGTGTGCCGTATAAGCCTTTGTTGCGTAAGATTTGGTATACACAGCCTCAGAAAGAACTGAAAGCGTTTGAGCGTAGCGGCAATCTGCTCGGTGTATTTGACGTGGACGAGCCGGCGCAGGTGAAGGATGCCATCGTGCTGCTTGTGGACGACGTCATCACCACCGGCGCGACGTTGGATGAGTGTGCTAAAATGTTAAAGATTTACGGGGCCCAAGAGGTGTATGGCGTGACGGTTGCGGCTACCCTCTTGAAAAAGTCCGAAAATGATGTATAATAGGCAAGACGATTGGCAAAAGGTATGCTTGTAAGAGGTGCTTACATGAATTTAGGAATTGATTTAGGGACATCCCGAATAGTCATATATGAGCCGCGCGCGGGAGTTTTGGTGGATGAACCGGCTGTGGTGGCGGTGGACCGTGCAAGTGGTCGCCTGGTTGCCTGCGGAGCAGAGGCGGAGGAGATGCTGGGGCGCACCCCGGCCTCGATTATAGCCGCGCGCCCGGTGCAAAAAGGGGTTATTGCGGATTATGAGTTGGCGGAGAAGTTGCTTCGCTATTATCTTCACCGCGTTTGCATGAACAAAATCACCAAACCTTGCGTAGCGGTCAGCGTGGCTGAGCAGGTAACCGAGGTGGAACAACGCGCCTTCATAGAAGCGGTGGTTTCGGCCGGAGCGCGGCGTGTGACCTTGGTTCCGGAGACCGTGGCGGCCGCCATCGGAGCGGATATGGACGTCAGCCTGCCTCGTGGTCAGATGATTGTGAACATTGGTGGCGGCACGGTGGATGCATCGGTCTTGTCTCTGAAAGGGGAGGCGGTTTGCGCTTCGGTTCGCGGCGCCGGTATGGCTATGGATGAGGCGATTATGCGGTATATGCGCACCACCCATGGCTTGCTGATCAGTGAGCTGATGGCAGAGCGGCTAAAAATCGGGTTAGCCAGTGCGGTGCCTTGCGAGGACGAGCGCACCATGTATGCCGCCGGGCGGGATACCTTGACCGGACTGCCGCGCAAGCAGTTGGTCACTGCGCAGGAAATCAGCGAAAGTTTGAGCGATACACTTTTGTCTATAACCGATATGGTTCGGCAGGTGCTGGAAATCACACCGCCTGAATTGTCGGGGGATATCATGGAAAACGGCGTGTGTCTGACGGGAGGAGCGGCCCGTATGCCCGGTTTACCGGATTTGATGCGGCGTATAACCGGTATTTCCGCCTATGTGGCAGAAAACCCCGCTCAGTGTGTGGCTATTGGTGCCGGTAGAGCGCTGCAATACGCTTCCTCCTTTTCCGCTGTGTACGACCTCGGCAATTTTTCCTATCGTTTGTCCGACACGGTTACCAATTGACGCAAAAGCGTCACCCTATATGTACCTATTCGGCTGTTGCGCTTTGGCGCGACAGCTTTTTGATTAACCACAATATCTTGTGGTTAAAAAAGGAAAACAATAATTCGAGAACAATATATTGACAATACAATAAGCGTGTGTTAGAATGACTTACGCAGATGATAGAGGTGTCGGTTTTAGGCCGGCATTGTGCCAATATATATACCGAGGATAAGGGGGACATACCATGAAGATTATCAAACGAGACGGTTCCGAGATGGAATTTGACCGTGGTAAAATTGAGGCGGCCATCGAAAAGGCGAATGCCAGCGTAGAGGCGGCGGACCGATTAACAACCGAGCAGATTATGCATATTGCGCAGCAGGTGGAAGCGTATTGCGAGGGGATGAACCGTGCGCTGAGCGTAGAAGAAATCCAGGATCAGGTAGAAAATCATTTGATGGCGCTGAACGCCTTTCGTTTGGCGCGGTGTTACATCACGTATCGCTATACCCGCGCCTTGGTGCGTAAAGCGAACACCACCGACAAACAAATTCTCAGCCTAATTGAATGCAATAATGAAGAAGTGAAGCAAGAAAATGCCAACAAAAATCCCACCGTCAACAGCGTGCAACGCGACTATATGGCGGGGGAAGTGAGCAAGGATATCACCCGCCGCATTTTGTTGCCGCGGGACATTGTGGATGCACACGAGGCGGGGCTGATTCATTTTCACGACGCGGACTATTTCGCTCAGCATATGCACAACTGCGATTTGGTGAATTTAGAGGACATGCTGCAAAACGGCACAGTCATTAGCGGTACCAAAATCGAGCGGCCGCATTCCTTTTCCACCGCTTGCAACATAGCGACGCAGATTATTGCACAGGTGGCCTCGAATCAGTATGGTGGGCAGTCCATCAGCCTGACGCACTTGGCGCCTTTTGTGCAGGTGAGCCGCGATAAAATTCGGCAGGATATTCTGACCGGGTTGCAGGAGACCGGAGAAAGCGTGTCGGAAGAGAGTTTGAATTATTTGGTGGAGCGGCGTCTGCGTGAAGAGATTCGCCGCGGTGTGCAGACTATTCAGTATCAGGTGGTGACCTTGATGACCACCAATGGGCAGGCGCCGTTTGTGACGGTGTTTATGTACCTCAACGAGGCGCGCAACGAGCAAGAAAAGAAAGACCTCGCCATGATTATCGAGGAAACGTTGCTGCAACGATATGAGGGTGTCAAAAACGAGGAGGGTGTTTGGGTGACGCCTGCCTTCCCGAAATTGATTTACGTGCTGGAAGAGGACAACATTCACGAGGACAGCCCGTACTATGAACTGACCAAACTGGCCGCGAAATGCACGGCGCGCCGTATGGTGCCGGATTATATTAGCGAAAAAGTGATGCTGGCGAACAAGGTGGACAAAAATGGGCAGGGGCATTGTTATACCTGCATGGGTTGTCGGAGTTTTCTGACGCCGTATTTGGACGAGGACGGCAAGCCGAAATATTATGGTCGATTCAACCAAGGCGTCGTGACGGTGAACTTGGTGGACATCGGTTTGTCCGCTAAGGGGGACATGGATGCATTTTGGCAGATTTTTGATGAACGCATGGAATTGTGTCACCGCGCGTTGCAATGCCGGCACGAGCGTCTGACCGGCACGTTGTCGGATGCAGCGCCTATTTTGTGGCAGTATGGTGCTTTGGCGCGGCTCAAAAAAGGCGAGACGATAGACCGCTTTTTACATGGGGGTTATTCCACGCTGTCTTTGGGATACGCCGGGTTGTGGGAGTGCGTGTATAGTTTGATTGGTAAAAAGCTCACCGAGCCGCAGGGTAAAGAGTTGGGCCTCGCCATCATGCGCAAACTGAATGAGTATACCGCCAAATGGAAGGTGGCCGAGGTGATTGATTATTCGCTGTACGGCACGCCGCTGGAAAGCACGACCTATAAATTTGCCAAGTGCCTGCAAAAGCGGTTTGGCATCGTGCCGGGGGTAACGGATAAGAGCTATATCACCAATAGTTATCACGTACACGTTACCGAGCCGATTGATGCGTTTGATAAACTCGCATTGGAAGCGGAATTCCAGGCCTTGTCGCCCGGGGGCGCTATAAGCTATGTGGAAGTGCCGAATATGCAGCAGAATTTGGATGCGGTGCTTTCGGTGATGAAGTTCATCTATGATAACATCATGTACGCGGAGCTGAACACCAAGAGCGATTATTGTCAGGTGTGCGGGTTTGATGGGGAGATTGCCATTGAAGAGCAGGATGGCAAACTGATTTGGAAGTGCCCTCATTGCGGCAACACCGACCAGTCGAAAATGAACGTGGCCCGTCGCACGTGCGGGTATATCGGCACGCAGTATTGGAACCAAGGCCGTACCCAGGAAATCAAAGAGCGCGTTTTGCACCTGTAAATAAAAAACGCAGCAAAGCCGTCTGCCCCCTTGCGGGTGCGGACGGCTTTTTGATGTATTTTTGGGTGCGTTTTTTGTTTAATTTGCCCTTTGCAATCGTCGTGCGGTTTGTGATATAATGAACGCATAAAGCGCCATCTTGGCCCCAAAAGGGTGCCGGTAAAAGGGGGAAGCGTATATGTGCGAACCATTTGCTGTGGATTCCTATGTGGTATATGGCAAAGTGGGGGTGTGCCGCGTTGTCGGGCGGCAGAATATAGCGTTTGACGACAGAGGAAATAGTGAATATTACGTTTTGCAGCTGATGAGTGATAGCCGCGCGGCGGTGTACGTTCCGTGTGATAATGCAGAATTAGTGGCTCGTATGCGCAAACCGATGCAACCGGAAGAGATTGAAACATTATTGGCCTGCGCCTCGGCGGAAAGTATGCCGTGGATAGACGACCGAAACGGGCGACGCGTGGCGTTTCGCGAGATATTGTCTGCCGGCAATCAACGGCAGTTGTTGCAGATGATTTCTTGCTTGTATGAAAGGAAGCGAGAAAAAATCGAGGATGGCAAGGCTCTGTCCTCCGCGGATGAGAGCGCGTTGCAGGATGCGGTGCGTTTGCTGGAAGAAGAATTTGCCTTAGCCTTGAATCTGTCTCGCTCCGATGTTGCGGCCTATATTCGAGAGAAGTTGGAGAAATAAACCTCAGAAAGCGGCGCCGGTATACGGCGCCGCTTTCTTTATTTGGGACACAAAGTTTTCGAAATGCACCGATTCCCCCTAGGCAAGCGGTGCGGAATGTGGTACAATGGGTATGCAGTTTCGATTTTGGAGAGGGAGAGGTGTGTATGCGCTGTTGTTTCACAGGATACCGACCGCATCGGTTCGCGTTTTCGGCGGACGGTTTGCGTCCGGAACACGTCCAACGTGCGCTGGCGCAGCAAATACGCACCTTGTACGAACAGGGATGCCGCACGTTTATTTCCGGCATGTGCGCCGGAGTAGACTTGTGGGCGGCGGCCGAGGTGGTGCGTTTGCGGGAGCATAAACCGGATGTGACGTTGATAGCCGCTGTGCCGTTTTCGGGGCAGGAAAAACATTGGCCGGCGGCGGTTCAGAAGGAATATAGAAGCATTTTGTCCGCCGCCGACCGGGTGGAAGTGTTGTTTAGCGAAACGGAGGCCGCGGCGGACGCGGCGGCATGCTATCGGCGGCGTAACCGCTGGATGGTGGAGCAGGCAGACTGTGTGTTGGCAGTATATGATATGGTGGCCGCAGACTGCCGTTCCGGCACGGCGGCTACGGTGCGGTATGCACGCCGTTTGCAGCGGCGTCTGACATACATCCATCCGCAAACCTTAGCGGTGGTGGAAGAAACGGTACATCAAACACGGTTTAATTTATGAAAGAGGATATAAGAAGGGATGAGTTTTACATGGCGTTAACGGAATTTCCTATTCCCGGTATCGTGTTTTTTATGAATGGGAATGTGTTCACCGGCAGTTTGAAAGGGATGAACTATCGTATTGTCCCGATAAAGAGCAAGGCGGAAGAGGAAATAGAGGCGCATTTTGAGGTGTCTGTGTGGGATGGATTGTTGTGCAGCGACCTTGCGGAGATACAAGATAGGGCGGAGTTCCCCTTGGATGCAGACGGTCTGGCGGCGTTGGTTGTGTGGCTGGGCGAAGAGAAAACTAAGAGGGAATAATTTTTTGTCTATTCGACAGAAAAATCCTTGCTTTTTGGGATAAGGTATGCTACAATGGCACTGTTCTTGCAGGTATAGTTCATCGGTAGAACACTTGCTTCCCAAGCAAGATAGGAGGGTTCGACTCCCTTTACCTGCTCCAAACAAAAAGGCATCCCGTGAGGGATGCCTTTTTCGTTTTGCGAGCAGAAAGGGGCAGGAGAAGCCTCCCTAGTTGCCGCAGGCAACTATAAGAAGGCCACCGCATGAGAAAATGCGGTGAGAAAGAGAGAGCGGATGGCGGTGGACTCGGGGTTCAGACTCCCTTTACCTGCTCCAAACAAAAAGGCATCCCGTGAGGGATGCCTTTTTCGTTTTGCGAGCAGAAAGGGGCAGTGCGGAACATATGTAACCGCGCTAACCTCCTGTTATTGTACGTTTGTTTTGCTTGTTTTGGCGGTGCGGTTGTTTTCGCGACACACAGCCGACAAAGGACACCGTTCGCACTGGGGGGAACGAGCGGTGCAGATATCCCGCCCAAACAGCACCACTCGATGGCAAAAGGCATTGCTTTTTTCAGGCGGTAACAGGCGCTTTAACTGCATTTCCACCTTGTGGGGGTCTTTGCTGTCGGTGAGGCCAAGTCGGCCGGTAATGCGTATGCAATGGGTGTCCGCGACCACTGCGGGCTTGCCGTATACGTCGCCGCAGATGAGGTTGGCCGTTTTTCTGCCGACACCGGGGAGCTTTGTTAGTTCTTCTATCGTATCGGGGATATGTCCGCCATATACATCGCGCAGCATCTGACACATAGCGACGATGTCTTTGGCTTTGGTTTTGTATAGCCCGCAAGAGCGGATGTATTCTCCGACCTCTTCCGGTGTCGCGTCAGCGAAGGCTTCCAGCGTCGGGAAGCGGGCAAAGAGGGCGGGTGTCACCAAATTCACGCGCGCATCGGTGCATTGCGCGGACAGGCGCGTGGCGATAAGCAATTGTAAAGGGGTGTCCGCTGTAAGGGAACACTGTGCCTGCGGGTATAGATTTTCTAAAGCCGCGATGGCTGTGGCGGCGCGTTGTTTTTGAGTCATGGTTTGTCCCTCTCTTTTTGACGCGGATACGGTTTGTTTGAATAACAGTATACCACACAGGCAAAAACGGTGTCAAATTCGTTTCGTGAAAGAGAAACGGTTGAATTATGGTGTAGTTTGCTTGACAGACCGCGTTTTTGCGGGTATCATAAATAGGTAAAAACAACAGCATGGGAGGTGTGTGACGGTGATAGCCCCTTTGGCAGACCGCATGCGCCCATCCACCCTGGATGAGGTGGTGGGACAGAAACATATCTTGGGTACAGGGCGTGCCCTGCGAAACATTATGGAATCCGGGCGCATACCGAATTTGATTTTCTATGGCCCGTCGGGCGTGGGGAAGACCACGGTCGCGCGCATTTTGGCGCAGCAGACCGACATGCGGCTGCACAAACTCAACGGCACCACAGCCAGCACAGCTGATATCAAGGCGGTGGTGGAGGAGTTGGATACGCTCGCCGGTGCCAACGGGATTTTGCTGTATTTGGACGAGATTCAGTATTTCAACAAACGCCAGCAACAGACCTTGTTGGAGTTTATTGAAAACGGTCGCATTACCTTAATCGCCTCCACGACGGAAAATCCGTATTTTTACGTCTACAACGCCATCCTCAGCCGCTCGACGGTGTTTGAGTTTAAGCCGGTGGAGGTTGCGGATGTTTCTGTGGCTGTGGAGCGTGGCTTTGCTTTTTTAGAGCAAGAAAAAGACACACCGATTGCGGTGGATGAAGGAGTTTGTGCGTATATTGCCGGTGCTTGCGGCGGGGATGTGCGCAAGGCGCTCAACGCGGTGGAGCTGTGTGTGCTCGCGGGCGAACGCCATGAAAACGGCGTACACGTTACGAGGGAAACGGCCGCGCAGTTAGCCCAGCGTAGCGCGATGCGGTATGACCGCCAGGGGGATGAACATTACGACATTCTCTCCGCTTACCAAAAATCCATGCGCGGCTCGGACGCGCAGGCGGCCTTGCATTACTTAGCGCGGCTGTTAGAGGCAGGGGACCTGCCGTCTGCTTGCCGGCGTCTGCTTGTGTGTGCGAACGAGGACGTTGGGTTGGCGTATCCGCAAATCATTCCTATTGTGAAAGCCGCGGTGGATACGGCGTTGCAGGTGGGTATGCCGGAAGCGCGCATCCCGCTTGCGAATGCGGTTGTGTTGGTGTGTCAGGCGCCGAAATCCAACGCCGTATACAATGCTATCAATCAAGCGTTTGCGGATGTGCAGGCCGGCAAGGCCGGGCCGATTCCCCGCACGTTGCAAAATAAGCACTATGATGGTGCCGAGGTGGAGCAGAAAGGGCAGTTTTACCGCTATCCGCACGATTTTCCGGGTCATTGGGTATCTCAACAATACTTACCAGATGTGTTGCGTGACACGGTGTATTACACACCTGGCGACAACAAAACGGAACAATCTTTTGCCGCTTACTGGAAAGATATCAAAAAATAAAAAAAGAGCCTGTTTTTTGAGAACAGGCTCTTTTTTTATGCAGAACGTTTGATGGTCAGTCGTTGTCGGTCGATTTGTGAAAAGCAGCCGAACACTTGCAACAAAAGCAGATAAATGACCGTTATCCACACACAGCCCCCGATAATCCAAAGGTATGTGTCGGATGCCGGCACGCCGATGCGCCAACTGACACCCGCAATGAGTGCGGCGGTGACAGGGCCGAGCAAGGAACGCCAAACGGCCAGTCGGCTTTTGCTGACATAAAGCAGGTGTCGGGTGCTTAGCACGCAGGTGAGGATATTGCTCACCAGCATCACAAACAGAAAACCCATCAATCCGAAACGGGGCAGCAGCAACCAAATCAAAACAATGCGTACAGCGGAATCCAGCACGCTGAACCATAAGGAGTGAACCTGTTCGCCTAGTCCTTTCAACATGCCTGTGGCTACGCTGTCGAGATACATGACCGGCGCCAACGGCCCCAAGATTTGCAACAACACCCCCACCGTGGAATGAGCATATAGGCGGTCTCCCAAAGTTTCGCCGAGCGTGGTGAACAGTCCTCCCAGCAGAATAGAGGCCAGTAAGGTGATTTGTAGGGTGTATTCCACTAAACGAGCGACCTGTCGTCGTTGCCCGAGCGCGTGTGCGTCGGATAATTCCGGCATCAGTAGGTTGGAGATGGTGATGAGGAACGCGGATGGAAAAAATAGCAACGGCAAGGCCATTCCCTTTACAGCTCCAAACTGCTCTAACGATAGGGCGGCGGAGTGTGTGAATAGGGTTAACCGCGCAGGGACAAGGATATTTTCGATGGTTCGCAGGATGGTGGACAGATACCGGCCGGCGGTCAAAGGTAAGGCAATGTGTAGCATAGGGCGCCATATAGGTGGGCGCGGTTGCTCTGCTTTTTGGGGGAAGAAAAGTCGCCGTCGGTCAAAGCGATAGGTGATGTATAATTGGATACACGCGGCGGTTTCCGAAAGAGCGTCGCCGGCGATGATGATGACGCACGCTTGTTCTAAGGAGCCATCCCATCGGGTGTGTAGGAGCCATAAAATGCTGCCTATACGTATCATTTGTTCGACCAGTTGGGATAGGCAAGGTGCTTCGCTTTTGCGGCGTGCCATAAAATAGCCTTTCAGGCAACTGGATATGCCGATGAACGGCAAGGCTATACCGCTGATGGAGATGGCGCGGAGAGTGCGGATATCCCCAATCCAGCCGCTGATGAGCGGTGCACCGAAATACAAAAGCGCCGCGGACGCACCGCCGACGAGTAGGCAAGCGGCAAAGGAAAGGCGCATCACCCGATGCAAGGCGGGCAGATTTTGTCGAGATAATTGTTCGGCAGCCATGCGCGTGACAGCGGTGGTTAACCCGGCCGAGGCAAAGGTGCCGCCCAGAATGTAGACGGAAAAGACCAGTTGATATAAGCCCATACCCTCGGCACCCACGCGGTTGGAGATGAAGATGCGAAATACGATGCCCAGCGTGCGCAACAAAAGAGAGGTGACGGTCATGATGGCTGTGTTTTTAATAAATACCCGCTTGTTCACGCAACATCCTCCTGTTCGGGTGAGTCAATCCTGGTTATATAGGGCGGTGATGGCATTCCAGGTTGCTTTATCGGTCACACCGGTCTGCGGCAGACCGGATATTTTTTGCACCGCTTCCACGGCAGAGGCGGTTTTTTTGGTGTAGATGCCGGTGACGGCCTGTTCAGCGGGTATGTTCGGGAAGCGGCGTGAAAGCCGCCGCAGCATGATTTGCAAAAACAGAACACCGTCCCCTTGATCCCCTGGAAACAGAGCGATGGACGGCTGCTGATATACTTGCACAGAGGAGGGGAGAGACTGAAAATACAGCAGGTCTAAATAGGCCTGATAAATCGCCTGCCAGGTAGCAAGATCCACCACGCCGGTCACAGGAAGAATGGGTTGTTGGAAATCGCGTACGGCCTGTGTGGTGTTGGGTCCGAATATACCGTCCACCGCTACGTCGGCATAGCCGTTTTTATAGCGTTGCAGGGCGCGCAGATAGGTTTGCAGTTCGCGTATATACATGGCCTCGTCATAGAGGATATCGTTTGTTTGCATGCTCATGTGGTTGCCTCCTCTGCCAGGGGGTAGCCGGGGTATTGGCCAACCCGTTTGGTGTTACCGAATCGGATGTTAGAATACGCAGAGGCGATGGTATCCCATGTGGTGACGCCGACCACGCCGTCCACTTCCAGTCCAAACAATTCTTGGAATGCCCGCACAGCCGCCTCGGTTTGCGCGTCGTAAACGCCGGTGACCTCGACCGGTGGAATTTCTGTATACACCTGAGACAAATAGGCGAGTTCTTCCTGTACGGTAGTGACGTCCTCACCCTCAAAACCCGGTTGCAACACCCGCCCGGGGAACAGGGGAACACCGCCGTCGATGAGCTCGGTTGTTTGCAGGATGCTTTCGTAAACGTCCTGCATGGACTGCCACGTTTGCCGTCCTACGATGCCGTCCACGTTGAGCCCAAAGGATTCTTGAAAAGCACGGACGGCGGCTTCGGTGTTTTCGTCAAACACACCGTTGGATGTAACGGCGGGGATGGTATCGTAGTAGGTGCTGATAACGTTGAGATAATATTGTATAACACGCACCTCGTCCCCCTGGCTGCCCAGAGAGAGCAGCTGAGAATATTGTTGCGGCAGTTCGTTGATGGAGATACCTTCCGAGTCGAGTTCGCTGAGTCGTTTCACCGCGTTAAAAATGTAGGAAAGGCGATACCAAGTGGCGTTGCCGATGATGCCGTCGACGGTGAGCCCGAAAATCCGCTGGAACGCGCGCACAGCGTCCTCGGTGCCGACACCGAAATTACCGTCCACCGGGGAGATTTTGGGGATGCTGGGGTAGTTCACGGCAATGCGATTGAGTTGGATTTGCTTTTCCTGTACGTCGTTGCCGGAGTCGCCAAGCCGCAACGGACGACCGGGGTAGGAGGGTTGGCCGTTTCTCACCGGTGCATCCTCCACGATGTTGATGTCGTCGCCATAGAATCGGGTGAGAATCTCGTAGGCACCGAGCCCTTGTTCGGCCAAGGGGACGGTGCCCCATTGAGAAAGCCCCTCGCAGGTGGTAGTGGTTCCGTTGCAATATTGTGTGAAATACGGCTCGATGCTGCCTTGCTTGACGACGTATGAATTAAAAATCTCGTCGACAATGGTGTTGATGGAATCGTATATTTCGCGTCCCGGTGCAAAGGATTGGTCATATCGGGTGGTGCTGGTGATATCAAAATCATACCCCTGGCTGCGGTAGAATTCGGTATAATAGCGATTGAGCGCATAGGATATTTGGGCATAGATATTGGCGCGTAGGGCGGCATCCGGCCAGGTGGGATAGATTTCCCCGGACGCCACGTTCTTGATGTAATCAGGGAAGGATATATAGACGTTTTCGGCGGCTTGGTCGGGCGCGCCGAGGTGCACGACGATTTGGCGGGGGATAAAGGGTGTTCCGGTCATGGTAGGCCTCCTTTGTTATAGTTCGCTGGGAGCGCCGGAGCGGATGATGCGTGGCACCGACGGGTCTTGCCCAGGCAATAGTGGAATCATAGCCGCGGGTTGGGTAACGTAGTTGTTTCCGTAAACCGGCACGTTTTCATAGATGGTGGGCACAAAGCCGTCCGCCAAAACCTGTATGTCATAGGCGACGTAGGGGTTTGGAACGTTTGGTTGTAAGGTGAGGGCGGGGTTTACGGATGGCAGTGGTATCACCGGTGTGAAACCGTCTATGTCGGTTGCCGCGTTGGCAAAGAGGATGTCGTTACCTTGTTCTTTGCGCGAGATGACGACTCTGGCCCCTGGCAAGGGTTCGGCGGCGTTGCCGGAAAACACAAACACCCGCAGATACCCTGTATAAGGCGAGGGACCTTCGGCGGGCGGGGTGGGGGTTTCTTCCGGTCGCGGCACCTGCCCTTGCAGATCCTCGTCGGTGTAAGGGAAGGTTGGCGTTTGCGCGGGTGCAGCTTGTGTTTGCGACGATGCCGCGGGCGTCTGTGGAATGGGCGTTACCGCTTGTGTCGGTGTTGGTGTCTGCTGCCGCGAAAGAGAGGCCAGAGAGGCCTTGTCCCGTTGTATGTCTGGGCTGGGAAAATCACGGTCAAGCCAGTTTTCCTCGTTCGTATCCGGGTTTATATTCGCTTGAACGGGTCGTTGGCGGCGGTATAATTCCAGCAATTCTTGGTTATACCGTGCGATGCGGTCGGTCATGGTTTGGTTTTTCTCATGCTGTTGCATAGAGGGCCTCCTTCGGTTTATGTGTGAAGATTAGACAGGGAATTTGCGCGCAAATCGGCGCATTTCTTCGGGAATACGGAAAAAGATGGTAGATTTACTGGTTTTTTCGCAGAAATCCCGTGAAAAAGGGGGTGATTTTTAGATTTTCCCAAAACTCTATTGACAATCTTGCCGGAAAACACTATATTGATATTTATCGTCGGTTATTTTTTCGGCGGTGCATCTAAGCAAGAAACATTCGTGTCTGCCAAACAGCGCCGCAGCCCCGTGGTGTGGCTGTGAAAAACCCTTTGCGGAGGGCGTTGCCAAAGCGGACACGGTTCGTCTGAACAGACGGACGCCATTTACCGCAAAGGGGGATGCATAATCCATGAGTAAAGAGAAGATTATTGAATTAAAAAACATTGCAGTATCCTTTGATGGAGAGCCGGTGCTTAAACGCTTGAATTTAAGCATTTCCGATGGGGAGTTTGTTACGTTGCTGGGGCCTTCCGGCTGCGGCAAAACAACCACCCTGCGGATTATCGGCGGCTTTGTCACTCCGGATGCCGGCGATGTTTTTTTTGATGGCAAACGTGTGAACGACCTGCCGGCGCACAAGCGGGCGGTGAATACGATTTTCCAGCGGTATGCCCTGTTTCCGCATTTGAATGTATATGAAAATGTCGCTTTCGGTATGCGTGTGCAGAAAAAGAGCAACGCCGAAATCAAGGAAACGGTTGCGAATATGCTTAAACTGGTGAATCTGGTTGGGTTTGATAAACGGCAGGTATCCACCTTGTCCGGTGGGCAACAACAGCGGGTGGCCATCGCGCGCGCTTTGGCGAACAATCCGCGTGTGCTTTTGCTGGATGAGCCTTTGGCGGCGCTGGATTTGAAATTGCGCAAAGATATGCAGACCGAACTCAAAAATATTCAGAAGAGTCTGGGGATCAGTTTCATTTACGTTACCCACGACCAGGAAGAGGCGCTGTCCATGTCCGACACCGTCGTGGTGATGGATAATGGCGAAATTCAGCAAATTGGCACCCCGCAGGATGTGTATAATGAGCCAGAAAATGCGTTTGTGGCGGATTTCATCGGTGAGAGTAACATCTTGGACGGCGTGATGATTCAAGACTATTTGGTGGAATTCTTTGGCCGTCGGTTCACCTGCTTGGATGCCGGCTTTGCCGCAAACGAGCCGGTGGACGTGGTGATTCGTCCGGAGGATATTGATATAGTGGAGCCGATTAAGGGCCACCTGACCGGTACGGTGACAAACGTCACGTTCAAAGGTGTACACTATGAAACCATTGTGGATTTCAAGGGCTTCAAATGGCTGATTCAGACGACGGATTATTATGCGGTGGGCACGGTGATCGGCATCGTGCTGAATCCGGAGGATATCCATATCATGAAAAAATCCGCCTATTCCGGGCAGTTTGGCGATTACAGTTCGTATTCGGAAGAGTTTGACGAATTAGCCGATCCGCAGGCGGACACCACCATCCAGCCAAACGCAGAGGAGGCGGAGGAATGAAAAATCGTACCGCCGCGACACCGTTTGCTTTGTGGATGATACTTTTCACCGTTATTCCTATGCTGATTGTGTTTTATTTTGCTTTTACAGATGAGGCGGGACGCTTCACCTTGGCTAATATTATGCAGATAGGGGATTATGCCGGCACCTACATCGATTCCATCTGGATGGGCGCCTTGGCGACGGTGATTTGTTTGGTGCTCGCGTATCCCGTGGCGTTGAGCATCTCCCGCTATGCGGAGCATATGCAGCGCACGATGGTGCTGATTGTGATGCTACCTATGTGGATGAATTTTCTGCTTCGCACCTATGCGTGGATGTCGCTTTTGGAAGACCAAGGGTTAATCAACCGGTTTTTAGGCTTGTTTGGCCGCCAAGTGCATATGATTAATACCGACGGAGCGGTCGTGTTGGGCATGGTGTATAATTTCTTGCCGTTTATGATATTACCGCTGTATTCCGTCATGGCCAAAATGGATGGACGGATTATCGAGGCGGCACAGGATTTGGGCTCCAACCAATTCCAGGTGTTCCGCCGTGTGATTTTGCCTATGAGCGCGCCGGGCATCGTGTCCGGGGTGACGATGGTGTTTGTGCCGGCGGTGAGCACGTTTGTTATATCC
>JAFPCP010000038.1 GCA_017423825.1 Clostridia bacterium
TGGATTCCAAATCCAGGTGGTTGGTGGGCTGGTCCAACACCAACACGTTCGAGCCGTACATCATCATGCGGGACAGCATGCACCGCACCCGCTCGCCGCCGGACAACACCGTCACCGGTTTGAGCACATCATCGCCGGAAAACAGCATTTTGCCAAGGAAACTGCGCAAATACGTCTCGGTATTGTCGGACGAATATTGATTCAGCCATTGCAGGAGGTTCATATCGTTGCCTTCGAAAAAGGCCGAGTTATCTTTCGGGAAATAGGACAGGCTGGTGGTGCCGCCCCATTTGTAACTGCCGCTGTCGGGTTCCATCTCGCCGGTGATAATCTTAAACAAGGTCGTCGTAGCAATCTCATCCTGGCCGACAAAGGCAATCTTATCCCCTTTATTGACGCGGAAAGAGATATTATCCAGCACCTTGACACCGTCCACCGTTTTGGAAATGCCTTCCACCGCCAATATTTCTTTTCCTGCCTCGCGGTCTATCTGGAATCCCACAAACGGATACCGCCGCGAAGAGGCCGGCATCTCTTCCACCGTCAGTTTATCTAACAATTTACGCCGCGAAGTGGCTTGGCGGGATTTGGATTTGTTGGCAGAAAAGCGCTGAATAAACGCTTGCAACTCCTTGATTTTATCCTCATTTTTCTTGTTTTGCTCACGCATCACGCGCTGTATCAGTTGGCTGGATTCATACCAGAAGTCGTAGTTACCCACATAAATGCGGATTTTATTGTAATCCACATCCACGATATGCGTGCACACGTTGTTGAGGAAGTGACGGTCGTGGGATACCACAATCACCGTGCCGTCGTAATCCATCAGAAAATCTTCCAACCAACGGATGGAATCAATATCCAAGTGGTTGGTCGGCTCGTCCAGCAAAATGATATCCGGATGCCCAAACAAGGCGCGCGCAAGCAAAATCTTGACCTTGTCTTTGTCCGCCAACGCGGCCATGCTCTCATACAACAAATCCGAGCCAAGCCCTAACCCTTGTAAAATCTGCGCCGCTTCGGTTTCGGCTTCCCAGCCGTTCATCTCGGCAAATTCGCCCTCTAACTCGGCCGCAAGCGCGCCGTCTTCGTCGGAAAAATCTTCCTTTGCATACAACGCGTCTTTCTGTTTCATGACCTCATACAAGCGGGCGTTCCCCTGGATAATGGTGTCCAGCACCGTAAACGCATCATACGCATAGTGGTCCTGTTTGAGCACCGACATCCGCGTGCGCGCGTCGATAATGACCTCACCGCTGGTGGGCTCTAAATCGCCCGAAAGGATGCGTAAAAAGGTGGACTTACCCGCGCCGTTTGCGCCGATAACCCCATAGCAGTTGCCACTGACAAATTTCAAGTTGACATGTTTGAACAAATCTTGTCCGCTAAAATTAATTCCCAAATCCGATACCGTAACCATATTGGCCTCCAAAAAGCGTTTTTTACACATACAGTAGGTAGTGTAACAGAAATCCGCATAAAATGCAAGAAATTATACAAAAAAGCCGCGGGTGTTTTCTCACGCGCGGCTTTGCTTGGTTTCACTTATAACGGCCACCAACCCAGGCCTTCCAACAAAATTTTCAATCCGATAAAAATGAGAATGCAGCCACCCAGCCGCTCAGCCCATTGGCCGTAACGGCTACCGACGAGACTGCCCAGCCAAACTGCCAGCGTCGATACAGCAAAAGTGATGCCCGCAATGATAGCCACCGCCACCAACAACTCGCCAAAAGCCTTATTCAAAAAGGATACCCCGGTCACCATGGCATCTATACTGGTAGCCACCGCCAGCGGCAGCATCACCGAAGGACGGAAGGAACAGCTTTGGCAAGACTCTTCTTCGCCAAAAGATTCCCGCAGCATGTTGCCGCCCACCAGCACAAGTAATCCAAAAGAAACCCAATACGCATAATCGCTGATGAGTGTCGAGAAGGTGCGTCCCAACGCATAGCCAATGGCAGGCATCAGCCCCTGAAAGGCACCAAAATATATGCCCGCCGTCAAACAATGGCGCATCTTAACACGACCAACCGCCAACCCTTTGCACATAGATACGGCGGCGGCATCCATCGCCAAGCCCAGACCAATCATAATGAAATTGAGAATATCCATCTGCGTTCTCCTTGCCGTTTTACTAGTACAGTATATGTTATCGTTATTCCGTTAATCGAGCTACGCTGGAAACCTTCGCAGCCGCGGCCACCGCCGCCGCCACCGTACTGCCCACACGCGGGTCAAACGCCTTGGGCAGGATATAATCCGGTGCAAGCTCTTCATCCGACACCAGTCCGGCAATCGCTATGCTGGCGGCTAATTTCATGTCATCGTTGATAGCCTTTGCGCGAACATCCAGCGCACCACGGAATATGCCGGGAAACGCCAACACGTTGTTGATTTGATTCGGATAATCCGAGCGGCCGGTACCCACAATGTAAGCGCCGGCCTGTTTCGCCAAATCCGGGGCAATTTCCGGAACGGGATTCGCCATCGGGAACACAATCGGTTTCTCCGCCATGGAAGCCACCATATCCGCTGTCACCACATCCGGCGCCGATACGCCGATAAACACATCCGCACCGGCCATAGCCTGTGCCAACGTGCCGGTCATACATGCCTCGTTCGTGCAAGCCGCCATGGCCGCGTGGGCGGGGTTTTCATAGTGCTGATTGCGGCATAAAATCCCCTCTTTGTCACACAGCAATAAGTGCTGTACGCCCATGCGCTGCAAATGTTTTGCAATGGCAACGCCCGCGGAGCCCGCTCCGTTGATGACGCAGCGTACCGTGCGGATATCTTTATCCACCACTTTCAGCGCGTTGAGCAAGGCGGCACCCAACACAACCGCCGTGCCGTGTTGGTCATCGTGAAACACAGGAATGTCACACAGTTCTTTAAGCCGCCGCTCAATCTCAAAACAGCGGGGCGCAGAAATATCCTCTAAATTAATGCCGCCGAAACTGCCGGACAACAAATAAATCGTCCGCACCAGTTCGTCCACGTCCTTTGTACGCAAACACAAGGGGAACGCGTCGACGTCGGCAAACTGTTTGAATAAAACGCATTTGCCCTCCATCACCGGCATGCCCGCCTCCGGACCGATATCGCCCAGCCCCAGCACCGCCGTGCCGTCGGTAATCACCGCCACCATATTCCAGCGACGGGTGAGCGAAAAAGATAAATCGTAGTTGTCCCGAATCGCCAGACACGGCTCCGCCACGCCCGGCGTATAGGCTATCGACAGCTCCTCACTATTGGAGACGCACGCGCGCGCGCTTATTTCCAATTTTCCGGCCCAATCTTTGTGCTGTTGTAGGGCCCGTTCCTTTTGTGTCATAGACTCTCCTCTGTTCAGCCCCGGTGCCATTTCACGCCCTGGGGGGTGTCCTCTAAAACAATATTACGTGCCTTTAACTCATCCCGGATGCGGTCGGCTTCCGCCCAGTTTTTCTCCTGGCGCGCGGTCGCACGAGCAGCAATCAAGGCTTCGATTTCCGCATCGTCATGCGCGTTGTCATTACGCGCATAACACAAACCCAACACATCCGTCAACTGGTCAAACAACGCCCGCCCAAGCAAGATGCTCTCTTTGGTGGCGGTGCCATCCGCCAGCAAAAGATTGATATCTTTCACCAACTCGAACAAAGCCGCAATACCATCCGCGGTGTTCAGGTCGTCGTCCATCGCGGTGATGAACTGCGCGCGCCGCGCCTCCACACGCTCTGCAAAAGCCCCATCCGGCGCACCGGCCGGTGCTTTGTCGAGCGCAAACGCCATCGCGTTTTTGCAGTTATACAGACGGTCCAAAGCACGGATGCCCTGCTCAATGATTTCTGTATTGTAATTGATGGGACTGCGGTAAGAAGAGGAAATGAGGAAAAAGCGAATAGGCTCATAGCCGTATTCCGCCGCCACGTCCCGCACGGTAAAGAAATTGTTGAGAGATTTGGACATTTTCTTGTTGTCCACATTGATATACCCATTATGCATCCAATACCGCGCAAACGGCACCCCATTGCAGCATTCACTTTGGGCAATTTCGTTCTCATGGTGCGGGAAAATCAAATCCTGTCCGCCGCCGTGTATGTCAATCGACTCGCCCAAAAAGCGGCGAGCCATCGCCGAACATTCAATATGCCAGCCCGGTCGTCCATCGCTCCACGGCGAGGGCCAGCTCGGCTCGCCGGGTTTCGCCGCTTTCCAAAGCGCAAAATCCAACGGATCCTCTTTCACTTCGCCCACGGCGATGCGCGCCCCGCTCTCCAAATCATCCAACGGCTGATGCGATAATTTTCCGTATTCATCGAACGCACGAGTACGGAAATACACGTCCCCGTTGGACGCAGCATACGCGTAACCCTTATCAATGAGTTTACTGACAATTTCCAGTATCATATCCATGTTTTCGGTGGCTTTCGGATGGGTGGTCGCCTCACGCACGCCCAGCCCCTTAGCATCTACCCAAAACTCGTCTATATATTTTTCGGCAATCTCCTGGTACGTGACGCCCTCTTCGTTGGCTTTGCGAATGATTTTATCGTCGATGTCTGTAAAATTCTGCACAAAATTCACCGCATAGCCGCGCCATTCCAAATACCGCCGCAACACATCGAAGATGCACAACGGACGAGCGTTGCCGATGTGGATATAGTTATACACCGTGGGGCCGCAGGCATATAGCCGAATTTTTCCCTCTTCAATCGGGATGAGTTCCTCTTTTTGTCTGGTTAACGTATTATACACTCTCATGGGATGATTCCTCCTGCCACCTTATTCCTTGTTCTGCTGTTCCAACTGCGCGATGCGTTTTTCCAAACGCTTAATTTCTTGGGCTACCGGATCCGGCACGTGGATTTGATCGAGTTCTTGTACGCGGCGCCCGTCGCGGCGCACAATTTTTGCCGGGATGCCCACCGCCGTGCAGTTGTCCGGGATATCCGTCAGCACCACGGCACCCGCGGCAATCCGCACGTGGTTACCGATGCGAATCGGACCCAGCACCTTGGCGCCGGCACCCACCATGACGTGGTTCCCCAACGTGGGGTGGCGTTTGCCCTGGTCTTTACCCGTACCGCCCAGGGTGACACCTTGATAAATCGTGCAATCGTCCCCGATTTCGGTGGTCTCCCCAATCACGACGCCAGTGCCATGGTCAATGAAAAACCGCCGCCCA
>JAFPCP010000039.1 GCA_017423825.1 Clostridia bacterium
AAAATTTGTCTACTCTTTTTTATTCCGCGGTGAAATATTGCCGACAGGCCCACACGTATTGTATGCCGGAAATCACCGTCAACACAACGGAAATCCAAATCAGCACCAGCCCGAAATCCAACAGAAGGCTGTCCCACGGCACCGCTTCCCACGGGCGATTGGGCAAAAACTCCACCACCTGCATGGCGGTCAGCGTGTAGATGATGGCTACCATCTGCATGACGGTTTTTACCTTTCCGGCCATGCTGGCCGCAATCACCGTGCCGTCTTTGGCCGCCAGCAAGCGCACCGAAGTGACCATAAACTCCCGCGCCAGAATCAGCATCACCGCCCAGCACAAGCCGGCGCCGCCTATTTTAGTCATAAAACCGAGAAAAGCGGCGGTGGTCAACATTTTATCTGCCAACGGGTCAAGGAATTTGCCCAAATTGGTAATCAATTGCCGCTTGCGCGCAATCTGTCCGTCCAACATATCCGTCAGCGAAGCCACAATGAACAACAACAGCGCCACCGCGTTGTGAAACGGAAAATCGATGAGCATCACCGCGAGAAATAACGGCGCCATCACACACCGCGCTACGGTTAATTTGTTTGGTAAATTCATAGTGCCAACTCTCCTATCAAATCCCAATCCATGGTATCGGTGATGCGCACCGACACCAAATCCCCCGGGCGCACCTGCCCCGGTTGCGCCATGAAGAACACTTTGCCGTCTATATCGGGGGCATCCCCTTCACTGCGGCCGAACCAGCACGCCGCGTATTTGTCATAACTCTCCACCATCACGGTGAGTGTTCGACCAATTTGTGCCGTGTTATGTTGGTCCGCTATGCGGCTTTGTTCTTCCATAACAATATCGCGGCGGTGTTGTTTGACCTTGTCGGGAATTTGGTCGGGCAGGTCGGCCGCCGGTGTTCCCTCCTCCGGAGAGAACGCAAAACAGCCCAGCCGCTCAAACTGCATATCTTGGATAAAGGTGCAAAGTTCTTCAAAATCCTCTTCACTCTCGCCGGGGAACCCAGTCATCACCGTGGTGCGCAGGGTAATGCCCGGCACCTTCTCCCGGATGCGGCGGATAATCGCCGTCAGACTCTCTCGGTCACCCGGACGGTTCATTGCGCGCAACACGTGACCACTCGCGTGCTGGATGGGCAAATCCATGTACGGCAGTATCTTCTCCTCGCTCGCCATGACGTCCAACAACGCATCGGTAACATGCTCCGGATAGCAGTACAACAGCCGAATCCAACGCAAGCCCTCTATCTCGCACAACACTTGCAACAACTGCGGCAAACGGCTCTCTCGGTATACATCGCGACCGTACACCGTCGTGTCCTGTGCCACCAGCACCAATTCTTTCACGCCGTTGGCTACCAGCGTTTTGGCTTCGGCTATAATTTCTTCCATACGGCGGCTGCGCAAGCCGCCCCGGATATAAGGAATCGCACAATAGGTGCACCGATTGTCGCATCCATCGGCGATACGTAAATACGCAAAAAAGTGCGGGGTGGTTTGTAAGCGGTCACCATCCAGCGGCCACGTTTCCAGCGACGGGAAAGCCGACACCGACTCACCGCGCAAAACCTGCTCTACCGTCTGCACGATGTCTCCGTTCGCGCCGAGTCCCAACACGCCGTCACATTCCGGCATTTCTTGCACCAATTCCTGTTGATAGCGTTGCGCGAGGCAACCGGTGACAATAATTTTCTGAATCTGCCCCTCTTTTTTGAGTTGCGCAAATTCCAGTATGTTCTCAATGGCTTCTTGTTTCGCGTCCTCGATAAAGCCGCAGGTGTTGACAACCACCACGTCCGCCAAGCCGCTTTCTCCTACGATTTCATAACCGGCCTGTTCCAGTTTTGCCAACATGAGTTCTGCATCCATCTGGTTTTTAGGGCATCCCAAGGATACCATGCCCACCTTTACTGCCATAGTCTATAACTCCTCGCTATCCGTATGCACCATCTCGTCGTACGCCTGCATAGCCTGACGAACGGTACTATAAGCAAATCCCCGACGAGCCAGCGCATCCGCCACCTTTCGACGAGAATCTTCCGTATGCATCTTATTATAGTATTTTTTCTCAATAAAGGCAAGTGCTTGTTGTGTATCATCCATGGGAATTTCCGCCGCAGCCGTTTGCGCCAGTTCCGCCTCTATCCCTCGGCGGCGCAATTCTTGCTGTATCCGGCGCGCAGGATAGTGTTTGCTCTCGCTCAACCGGGCAGCCACGCGACGAGCATATTGTTCATCGTCCAACAACCCTAATTCCCGCAACCGCGCCACCACAGCCGCCGCCGTCTCCGGCGGAGCTTGTTGCGCAAGTTTTGTTTCCAATTCTTTGCATCCGTAATCCCGCAAACCCAACAAAAACAGCGCCTTTTCCCGCGCACGGTTATACACCGAGCGCGCAAGCAAGTCTTCCAGTTGCTGTTCGGTGATAGAGTCATTGAGCAAATACGGACTTTCATCAAACGTCCGCACATCCACCTGCGGCCCTTTTACACCGTCCAGTTCCAACTCATATAAGCTGCCGCGCCGGCGTTCTATGGCGGTGATTTTCATACAAAACCTCTCCCGTAAATACAAACACAGGCAGAGGAGGCACTGCGCCTCCTCTGCCCTTATGTTATCCTTTAATCGTCTACGACAATATCAATTTCCGCCTTTGCCGCAGCACTCGTCACCTGTGGTGCCGCCGCCAACGGTATCTCTACCGGCGCCGGCGCCGCGGCGACAGACGGCCGCGCCCCAGGCATCAATTTGTGCAGATTCTCCCGCACCTGTGTCTCCACCTCGGCCGCAAGTTCGGGATTGGCTTTCAGGTAATCCCGAACATTGTCGCGCCCCTGTGCCAAACGCTCGCCTTTATATCCAAACCAAGAGCCGGATTTTTCAATAATATCCAGCCGCACGGCCAAATCCAGCAATTCACTTTCATGCGAAATACCAATGCCGTACAGCACGTCAAACTCAGCCTGTTTGAACGGCGGCGCCAATTTGTTTTTCACCACTTTCACGCGGGTGTGCGAGCCAATGGCGTCCGGACCGCTTTTGAGCGTTTCGGTGCGGCGCACGTCCAAGCGCACCGACGCATAATATTTGAGCGCATTACCGCCGCTGGTCACCTCAGGATTGCCATAAATCACGCCCACTTTCAGACGCAACTGGTTGATAAACAACGCAATACAGTTGGACTTAGACACGGCGGGCGCCAACTTACGCATCGCCTGGGACATGAGCCGCGCTTGTAAGCCCACGTGCGCATCGCCCATCTCGCCCTCGATTTCCGCCCGCGGCACCAACGCCGCCACAGAGTCCAACACCACAATATCCACCGCACCGGAACGAATCAGCGCTTCCATAATTTCCAGCGCCTGTTCACCGGTATCCGGCTGGGACACCAAAAGCGAATCCACGTCGACACCCAACGCACGAGCATATACTGGGTCGAGCGCGTGCTCCACGTCAATAAAGGCTGCCTCGCCGCCTTTTTTCTGGGTTTCGGCTACGGCATGCAACGCAAGCGTGGTCTTACCGGATGCCTCCGGCCCGTAAATCTCAACAATACGGCCACGCGGCAGACCGCCAATACCTAAAGCGGCATCCAGCGCCATCGAACCGGTCGGAATGGCATCAACGTTCATCTTAATGTTCTCACCCAAACGCATGACCGAGCCTTTGCCATATTGCTTTTCAATCTGCGCGAGGGCCATATCCAACGCCTTTTGGCGTTCACTGCGTTCAGCGGCCGGCGCATCGGTTGTTTTTTTCGCTTTTGCTGCCATGTTGCATCCTTCTCTCTGCTTACAAATTCCCGTCAGGGCGGGTCGTTGGCATCATTATACACCATCCATTTCAAAAAAGCAAGCATTTTTCGAACATTTGTTTGGATTTTTTATCGAACCGCGCAAACAACCCGTTCTATCCCCGCCAAATCGCATCGGATACATATATCCCGCAGTCCCGCGGCGACGAACAAATCCCGCACAGCGGAGGCCTGTCCGATACCTACCTCCACCGCGCAAAAACCACCCGGTTGTAACTTGTTACACCAACGGTTGGCTATCACACGGTAAAAGAGCAAGTCGTCCGCATCCCCGTCCAGCGCCATACGCGGCTCCTGTTGCACCTCTCGCATGAGGGTGGAGATATCCCCTGTCGGGATATACGGCGGATTGGACACAATGGCGTCCCAGCCATCCTCAAACGACGCATAATCGCGCAACACGTCCGCCTGCCGCACCTGCACCCCATAGGCGGGATACCGCCGCACGTTCTCCTGCAAATATGGCAGCGCCTGCTGTGATAGCTCCACGGCGGTCACCGAAACGCCGGAGCAAAGGCTCGCCACCCCCAACCCGACGCAACCGCTGCCGGCGCACAAATCGAGCACCCGAGCGCCCGGGCGCAGGCGTGAAGCCGCCTCTTCGCACAAGCATTCTGTGTCGGGGCGCGGAATCAGCACACCTTCTCCCACGCGCAGAGAAAGCGTCAAAAACGCCCATTCTCCCAAAATATATTGTAAGGGGCGCCCGGCCTCTCGCTGGGCAAGCGCCTCTTCCAAACGAGAAAGCGTTTCGGCGCACAAGCCGTCCTCGCCGGGCAAACGCCCCCGAGGCTGTCCGCCCACATCTTCCAACAAGCAACGCGCATCAAACGCCGCATCCGCACACCCCGCCTGTTGCAAACGGGCGGTCGCCGCGGCGAACCAAGCCGCAGCGGTTACCATTTGTCCGCCTCCGGATCGGTCGGAATCACCTCTTGCATAGCAGAAATCGCACATTCTATCATGCTGTCGTCCGGCTCAATGGTCGTGAGATGCTGCATCCAAACACCCGGTGCCGAAATAAAGCGTGTAAAGCGGTTATCCTTGCGTCCCGCCAATTTGATGAGTTCATACCCAAAGCCCACCGTAAGCGGTAACAAAAGCAGTTTGATAGCGGTGCGCAACAACACCTGGTCTACACGGATGAAGATGGAAATCAAAACGCCCACCAATAGCATTAAAATCAGGAACGAGGTACCACAACGCGGATGGAAACGACTTTGCTCACGCACGTTCTCCACCGTGAGCGGCAACCCTTTTTCGTAACAGAAAATGGTCTTATGTTCTGCCCCATGATACTGGAAGGTGCGGCGGATATCCTTCATGCGTGACACCAAGAACATATACACGAGGAATATCAAAATGCGCAAGCCACCCTCAAAGAAACCGCGGATATACGGATTATCCAAGGATGGAACCGCCATTTTCAGCCATGTAAACAACTGAATGGGCAACCACATAAACAGCACCAGCGACAACCCCACACCCAGCACAGCGCCCAATATCGTGATGAGTTTCATCAGCCGACCGGTGGTTTTTTCTGCCTTTTCCGCGCTGGCACCTTCTTCCATCGCAGCCTCTTGCATTTCTTCTTCCAATCCGCTGAGTTCCACCGAACGCATCAGGCATTTATAGCCATATCGCAACGAGTCTATATAGGTAAACAGACCGCGAATCAGCGGCCATTTTGTAATAGCGGGCCTTTTGGAAATCGGCGTATCCCAACTCTCCATGCGAATCTCACCGGAAACATGCCGCACCGCCATAGCGGTGCGTTCGGGGCCGCGCATCATAACGCCCTCTATTAGCGCTTGCCCGCCAATGGTGGTTTTTTTCATTAAAGCTGCATTTTTCTGTGCCATACCTTGTTCCCTTTCGTTTTACATACTCTCTGTATCTGTATGGGGTGGTTGGGCCGGCAAAAACACCGTCACAACGGTGCCTTCGTTCGGTTGGCTGTCGATGTCCAGCCGTCCTCTGTGCAACTGCACGATTTCCTCCACCAACGCCAAGCCAATCCCCGAACCAGGGGCATTGGCATCCACCTGATAAAATTTCTGCCGTATATGCGGCAGTGCCTCAGCCGGGATACCGATGCCGGTGTCCCGAATGATGATGTTTACCCCTTCGGGCACCGCCGCCGCTTGCACCGTAATGCAATCCCCAAAGCGGGAATATTTCACCGCATTGTCCAACAGATTAACAAACACCTGCTTGATGCGGTCGGCGTCCCCCCATATGGGTGGCAACTCCGCCGATTCACAATATTGCAACTCCACGCCCGCTCTGGTAGCACGGTCACGAAACAGAAACAGCGCCTCTTCCAGCTCTGCCAATACGTCCAGCTTCTCCCACCGCAGAGCCATACGTCCGCTCACCATACGGGAGAAATCCAACAATTCTTCCACCAGGCCGGACAGGCGTTGAGCCTCTTTTCCAATCACGTCCAAGCCTTGCTCGGTTAGCTGCCTGTCTTCCGGCGCCGACAGCAAGGTTTCGCTCCATCCTTTGATGGCGGTCAGCGGGGTGCGCAGTTCATGCGAAAC
>JAFPCP010000040.1 GCA_017423825.1 Clostridia bacterium
GCTGACGGCCCGATGCCGCAGACTCGTGAGCACATCCTGCTGTCCCGTCAGGTTGGCGTTCCCTACATCGTTGTTTTCATGAACAAAGTTGACCAGGTGGACGACCCCGAATTACTGGAACTGGTTGAGATGGAAATTCGCGAACTGTTGAGCGAGTACGACTTCCCCGGCGACGACATTCCGATTGTCAAGGGTTCTGCCCTGGCTGCTTTGGAGTGCGCGGCTACTACGCCGGACGCCGCCGAGTATGCTCCCATCTTGGAGCTCATGGACGCTGTGGACGCTTACATCCCCAGCCCGACTCGCGACGACGAGAAGCCCTTCCTGATGCCTGTTGAAGACGTCTTCACCATCACCGGCCGTGGTACCGTTGCTACCGGTCGTGTGGAGCGTGGTAAATTGAACATGTCCGACGAAGTGGAAATCATCGGCTTGACCGACGAACGCCGCAAGACGGTTGTTACCGGTATCGAGATGTTCCGCAAGATGTTGGATTACGCCGAGGCCGGCGACAACGTGGGCGTTTTGCTGCGTGGTGTGCAGCGTGAAGATATCGAGCGTGGCCAGGTTCTGTGCCAGCCCGGTTCTGTTAACCCCCACACCAAATTCCATGCTCAGGTGTACGTCCTGAACAAGGATGAAGGCGGCCGTCACACCCCGTTCTTCAACAACTATCGTCCGCAGTTCTATTTCCGTACCACCGACGTGACGGGTGTTGTTAACCTGCCTGCCGGCACCGAGATGTGCATGCCTGGCGATAACGTCGAGATGGACGTGGAATTGATCACCCCCATCGCCATCGAAGAGGGTCTGCGTTTCGCTATCCGTGAGGGTGGCCGTACCGTAGGTTCGGGCGTTGTTTCCAAAATCAACGAATAATTTCTGTTGATACAAACGACTCGTTTTCTTAGGAAAACGAGTCGTTTTTTTATTGAAAAACCGAAAAGAAAAAACCTTTACACACGAGCAAAAAAGTGTTGACAAATCAAGAGAAAAGGGGTATAATTAGTGTAAAGCTAAATGCTTTACAGCGCAACAAGAAAGGGGACAGGAAGATGAGTAAAAATCTGGAAATTTCCTTGCTGTTGGATTTTTATGGAGACATGCTGACGGAGAAACAGCGCAACATGGTAGACTATTACTATAACGATGACCTGTCCTTGTCCGAGATCGCCGAAAACGAGGGCATCTCCCGGCAGGGCGTGCGGGACTCTATCAAGCGTGCCGAAGCGCAAATGCTGGAAATGGAGGACCGGTTGGGCTTGGCGAAACGGTTTCGCGTGATGAGCGCGGATGCGCAGGAAATATACCAATTAGCGCAAACTATCCGTCAATACAGCGATTATCCCGGCGCTCCTCGTGAAGTGGGTGAGGGAGCCGCTCGCATTATGGCGTTGGCGGATATGCTGCAAAAGGCATAACGGTTTGGCATTCTTCTCCGGAAAGGCGGGTGATCTTCCATGGTGTTTGAAGGACTTAGTGAAAAGTTAGCGGCCTCGTTCAAGAAACTGCGCAACAAAGGCAAACTCAGCGAGGCGGACGTAAAAGACGCCATGCGTGAGGTGCGGCTGGCCTTATTAGAGGCGGATGTTAACTATAAAGTGGCGAAGGATTTCACCAATCAAGTGGTGGAGGCCGCCGTGGGCGCCAAGGTTATGGAAAGTTTAACCCCCGCCCAAATGGTTATCAAGATTGTCAACGACCAACTCACCCAGCTAATGGGTGGCGAGGCCGTGGGGCTTGCGAATGCAAATCGACCGCCGTGCGTGGTTCTCATGTGCGGTCTGCAAGGTTCGGGTAAAACCACTCACAGCGCGAAGCTGGCCAAAATGCTCAAGCACAAAGGGCATCGCCCGTTGTTGGTGGCGTGCGACGTGTATCGTCCGGCAGCCATCGAGCAGTTGCGTGTGGTGGGCGAGAAGGCGGGTGTGCCGGTGTTCGAAATGGGCACCGAAAACCCGGTCACCATTGCGAAAAAGGCGGTTGCCCACGCCAAGGACCACGGCAACGATTACGTGTTGCTGGATACAGCCGGTCGGTTGCATATAGATGCGCAATTAATGGACGAATTGCAAAACATCTCGCAGGCGGTATCGCCCGCGGAGATTTTGTTGGTGGTAGATTCCATGACTGGTCAGGATGCCGTGAACGTAGCGGCGTCGTTTGACGAAATGTTGGGCATCACCGGTGTGATTCTGACCAAACTGGACGGCGACACCCGCGGCGGCGCGGCGCTGAGTGTGCGCGCTGTCACCGGCAAGCCGATCAAATTTGCCGGCATGGGTGAGAAACTGGACGATTTGGAAGTGTTCCATCCCGCGCGTATGGCGTCCCGCATTCTGGGAATGGGGGACGTGATGTCCCTGATTGAAAAGGCCGAGCAACAAATCGACGAAAAGCAGGCGGAAGAATTGGCCCGCAAACTGCAAGAAGATCGGTTTGATTTGAATGATATGCTGGAACAATTCCGGCAGATTCAGAAAATGGGAGATATCAAGAGCATGCTGGGGATGATTCCTGGCATGGGCAAACAGCTCAAAGACGTGGACATTGACCCGCGGCAGTTCAGCCGCATTGAGGCGATCATTTTGTCTATGACGTTGGCGGAGCGCAGCAAACCGGCGCTGATAAATCCTTCCCGCAAACGGCGTATAGCGGCTGGTTGCGGACAAAAAGTAGAGGACGTCAACCGCCTGCTCAAACAATACGAGAGCATGCGGCAGATGATGAAACAACTCAAAAGAATGAGCAAAAAAGGCGGCAGAGGCTTTTCCGGCTTTCCCGGCATGCCGGGGATGGGCGGTTTTCCGGGCGGTATGCCGCCGATGGGCGGTCGTGGCCGCATGAAGTTTTAATTCAATCCATTGGAACATGGTTGAAGATATTAATTATTGTATTAAAATTTTGGAGGTAATCGTATGGCAGTCAAAATTCGTTTGCGCCGCACCGGCGCCAAAAAGGCCCCTTCTTATCGTGTGGTAGTGGCGGACTCTCGTTATCCCCGTGATGGCCGTTTCATCGAGGAGATCGGCTATTACAATCCGTTGCAGGATCCCGCTGTGATCAAAATCGACATGGAAAAGGCGGCCAACTGGATCGCAAACGGCGCCCAGCCCACCGACACCGTGAAAGTGCTGTTGAAAAAGGCGGGCATGGAGAAATAAGACAGGCCCCTTAAAAAGAACCTATGCAAAAGGTGCCCTTGCACCTTTTGCAGCCTAGGAGGTCACAAGATGAAAGAGCTTCTTATCACCATAGCGCAGGGTTTAGTAGAATCCCCTTCCGCCGTGGTTGTGGAACAAGACGAGCCGACGGAGGATGGCACGATTGTGTTGCATCTGCACGTGGCTCCGGATGATATGGGCCGCGTCATCGGCAAACAGGGCCGCATCGCCAAGGCGATGCGTACGGTCATGCGCGCTGCGGCCACCCGGCAAGACGTTAAAGTTGCCGTGGAAATCGATTGATAGACAGCAGAGGCAGACCGTTTCGGTTTGCCTCTGTTTTATCCCCGGCACCGACCGGGCGGAGGAGGAATGACTATGCCGCAGAAACCTTTTTTAGAGGTGGGGGAGATTGTGGGCACCCACGGCGTGCGTGGTGAGTTGCGGGTACAGCCTTGGTGCGATTCGCCGGAACAATTCACAACATTCAAGCGTTTATATTGGGATGCCGAAGGCAAAAAGCCGGTATCCATTCAAGGCCGTCCGCACAAAAACGTGGCTCTCGTGCGTTTGGAGGGTGTGAACACGGTGGAGGCCGCTGCCGCTCTGCGCGGTCGGCTGTTGTATGTCAGCCGTAAGGATTTGCGTTTGCCCGCCGACCGGTATCTGGTGCAAGATTTGATCGGCATAACGGTGGTGGACGCGGACGATGGGACTGTGTATGGGCGTTTGACGGACGTGAGCCAAACCGGCGCCAACGCGGTATATCATATGCAAACCGAAAAGGGTGAGGTGCTGATTCCGGCTATCCCGTCGGTGGTGATTTCGATTGACACGAAAGCGGACATTTTACGGCTGCGGCCGATGAAGGGGTTGCTGGACGATGAGATTTGACATCATGACCTTGTTTCCGGACATGTTTGAGCCGGTGTTCAGCCAAAGCATTTTGGGTCGGGCGCAGGAAAAGGGCCTGCTGGAAATGCACACCCACCAAATTCGTGCATACACTAAAAACAAGCAGATGCAGGTGGACGATTATCCCTACGGTGGCGGCATGGGCATGGTGATGTTTCCACAACCGATTGCGGATTGTTTCCGTGCCGTGTGCGACCAGGTCGGTGCGCGCCCGCATTTGATCTACATGTCTCCGCAGGGCCGCCCGTTGACGCAGAAACGGGCGTGCGAATTGGCGCAGTTACCCGCGTTATGTGTGTTGTGTGGGCATTATGAGGGCGTGGACGAACGAGTGTTAGATGCGTTGGTGGACGAGCAGATATCCATCGGCGATTACGTGCTGACCGGGGGGGAAATCCCCGCTATGGCACTGGTGGACTGTGTGTCCCGCATGGTGCCGGGCGTGCTCGCGGATGAGGTTTGCTTCACCGAAGAGAGCCATTTTGCGTCCCTGCTGGAATACCCGCAATACACCCGCCCGGCGGTTTGGGAAGGGCGCGAAGTACCGGAGATCTTGCTTTCCGGCCACCACGCGCACATCGCCCGCTGGCGGCGGGAACAATCGCTGGAACGCACCCGACGCCTGCGTCCGGATATGTTGGCGCAAGCTGATTTGAGCGAACAGGACAAGGTTTTTTTGGCCGAACTGGACAAAGAATGAGCACCGATATAGCTAAAAGCTATTCACATATTTGTTGGAAATGTCAAATTGATGCAACGGAAAAGGTCGAAAATCGGGCAGACAGCCAAAGTTGTTTTCTGTCAAAGACAAACGCATTGACTTGGCGGTATTTTGTGGTATAATAAAAAAGTATTTAGAAAGTCGAATTTTCCCATTCTGTGTCGCCGACAACCGGTTGGTTGTCAGGAGAAAAGGAGCCATTGATATGTTTGTGAAAGATGTAGTAGTACAGAATCAGGTAGGTTTGCATGCGCGTCCTGCGACCTTCTTTATTCAAAAGGCAAACGAGTTCAAATCGTCCATTTGGGTAGACAAAGAGGATCGTCGCGTGAATGCGAAGAGCTTGTTGGGCGTGCTGTCTTTGGGCATTGTCGGCAATACAGACATTCGCATCATTGCAGATGGTGTGGATGAGGAAGAGGCTGTTTTGGCGTTGGTGAAACTGGTGGAATCCGGTTTTGCCGAATAAAGCATATGGCTGAAAACCGTCGCATTGCGCTTGGCGTAATTCGGCGGTTTTATTTTTGAAGTGCAAACGCAGGTGTGCCGAAAGGGGGGATATGTATGCCGGACGGAAAAATCTTTGATACCCACGCGCATTATGACGACGATGCGTTTGACGCGGACCGCGACGTGCTGTTGACCGCCCTTCCCAGCAAGGGGGTGGGTGCGGCGATTAATGCGGCCATCGATCCGGCATCCGCTCGGCGTTGTTTGGCGATGTCCCGTCGGCATGGATATCTGCGCACGGCGGTGGGCATCCACCCGGAATGTGCCGCGCGTGCGAGCGATGATTGGTTGGCGGATATCTATCGTTTATCCTTAGAATCGGGCGTGTGCGCGATTGGGGAAATCGGGCTGGATTATCATTACGAGGACGCTTGTCCGCGGTCAATACAAAAAGAATGGTTTCGTCGGCAACTCGCGCTGGCAGTAGAGCGGGATTTGCCGGTGATCGTGCATGATCGGGACGCGCATGAGGACACCTTGCGCCTGTTGCAGGAATATCACCCGCAAGGTGTGGTGCATTGTTTTTCAGGCAGCGTGGAAATGATGCAGCAAGTGGTGTCCTTGGGGATGTATATCGGCTTGGGTGGTGTGACCACCTTTGCCAACGCTAAGCGTCCGGCGGCGGTGGCGGCGGCGGTGCCGCTTGACCGCTTGCTGCTCGAAACCGATGCGCCGTATATGGCGCCGGTGCCGTGTCGGGGCCGGCGATGCGATTCTTCGCTGATTGCACACACGGCGGCGCATATTGCCAATTTGCGCGGTATGGACATGCGCGAGTTATTGGATGCAACTTGGGACAATGCATGCCGCTTATTTCGTTTGAAACTGTAAAAAATTGTGCATAAAAAGATGACAAACGCATCTTTTTATGCTATAATAGAGTCAATAATGGCGTGGCTAAAACAGTAGGAGGCTTCTATGAGCGGATTTTATGTGCCGACCAAAATATATACCGGCGAATCGGCGTTTGAAAACCTAAAAAAATATCCCATACGCAATATGTGCATTATCTGCGATCCCTTTGTGGAGAGTTCCGGCATGATAAAAAAACCGCTGGAAGTGTTGCAATCCATGGGCGCCTCGTACCACGTCTTTTCCGGCATCACCCCCGATCCCAGCACCGACTTGGTGGGACAAGGCGTCAGCTGGATTTTGGAGAAGAAACCGGATGCGGTGATGGCTATGGGTGGCGGCTCGGCCATTGATGCGGCGAAAGCCATCAGTTTCATGTATCAAAAAATCACCGAAGCGGACAAACCGCTTTGCATCGTAGCCCCTACAACCAGCGGCACCGGCAGTGAGGTGACCAACTTTGCGGTGATTACGGATTCGACGTCCCACATCAAGTATCCGCTGACGGACGACAAATTGTTGCCGCGCATTGCGATTTTGGACCCGACATTGGTGCGCAGTGTGCCGCCGCGCGTGACGGCGGACACCGGCATGGACGTGCTCACGCACGCGATTGAAGCGAACGTGTCCACCGCTGCGTCGGACTTTTCGGATGCTCTGGCGGAAAAGGCTATTCGTTTGGTACGTGACTATCTGCCGCGCGCCTATCGCCAAGGGGAAGACATGGAAGCCCGCGAACATATGCATAACGCATCCTGTCTGGCGGGTGTGGCGTTCAACCATGCTTCCTTGGGCATCAACCATTCCATTGCGCACGTGTTTGGCGCTCGGTTTGGGATTCCGCACGGCCGTGCGAACGCGATGGTTTTGCCGTATGTGATTGAATACAATTCGCATATGTACGAGAAGCATTTCCAAACCGATAACCGCGCGGCAAAGATTTATGCACACATCGGCATTATCATCAATCCGGGCACGTACGTCGGCCCGCAAGCAGTCAGAAACCTGACGATTGCGATTAATAAAATGAACAAGGAGTTTGAAATTCCGGCCACCCTGAAAGAAGCTGGCGTGGACGAGAAAACCTTTTTGGATATGGTGTCCGAGATGGCGGAAATCGCCGTGCAGGACAAATGCACCAACACCAACCCCCGCACCATCACGAAACCGCAGATGGTGCAGCTCATGAAACGCATTTATTACGGAAGATAAAAACAGACAGGCGGCACCGAGGGTGCCGCCTGTCTGTTTTAGCGCAAAAAAGCGGCGCATAAGACCGAAATCTTATGCGCCGTTTGGTGGACAATAACGGACTCGAACCGCTGACCCTCCGCACGTCAAGCGGATGCTCTACCAGCTGAGCTAATTGTCCATGTGCTTATGAGAACAATGGGAATTATACCGAAAAAAAGTGTGCTTGTCAAGAGAAAAAGCGGAAAAAATCTATTTATACGGCATATTGTCTTGTGTGCGCGTGTGAAATGGTTTTGTCACGGGAGAATAAGAAAGAAAATTTTAACTTGCAAAGCGGGGTGGTGTGCGGTATAATGGGAAAATACGAAAACTAGAAGGAGCGCGTTGGAAAATTGAACGTACAACAAAAGGAACAGTTAGTGGCGCAGATAGACGCGTTGCGCGAACAATACGCCGCTTATAAGAATAAGGGTTTGCAGCTGGATATGTCCCGCGGAAAACCGGGAGCGGACCAGTTGGATATTACAATGGATATGCTTGGGTGTGTAACGGCTGAAGAGGGATACATCGCGGCCAATGGCTTTGACGCGCGCAATTATGGCGTGTTGGATGGTTTGCCGGAGGCGAAGGCGTTGTTTGCGTCCATTTTCGGGATGCCTGCTGAGCAGGTGATTGTGGGGGGCAATTCCAGCCTCAACATGATGTTTGATTATATTGCCACCGCATACAGCCGCGGGGTGTGCGGCAATACGCCTTGGTGTCAGCAGGGCGAGGTGTATTTTCTCTGCCCGTCGCCCGGCTATGACCGCCATTTTGCGGTGACGGAATATTTTGGAATCAAGATGATACCCGTTGACATGACTCCGGCCGGTCCGGATATGGAGCAGGTGGAAAAACATATAAAAGACGCGCGCGTCAAAGGCATGTGGTGCGTGCCGATGTATTCCAATCCGCAAGGCATTACGTATGCGGATGAAACCGTCCGCCGTTTAGCGGCCATGCGTCCGGCGGCGTCGGATTTCCGCATCATGTGGGATAATGCGTATGGGCTGCATCATTTGGTTGATGATGGGGATTCACTGTTGCCCATTTATCCGGAACTCGAAAAACAGGGACAGGAGGATATGGTTATCCAGTTCACCTCCACCTCGAAAATCAGTTTTCCCGGCGCGGGCGTGGCGGCCTTGGCGGCCAGCCCGGCGAATATAGCGGACATCAAAAAGCGTATGACGGTACAAACCATCGGTCACGACAAGCTGAACATGCTGCGGCACGTGCGGTATTTTAAGGACCTGGACAGCATACGCGCCCACATGAAACGGCACGCGGCGATTATGCGTCCGAAATTCCAAACGGTGTTGGATATGTTAGAACAGCGGTTGGGAGATTTGGGCATTGCGCAGTGGCATACCCCCAAGGGTGGCTATTTTATCAGTGTGGATTTGATGCCCGGCGCGGCCCGCCGCACGGTGGAATTGTTGAAAGAGGCGGGCGTTGCCATGACACCCGCCGGAGCGACGTATCCTTACGGACAGGATCCGCATGACAGCAACCTGCGCATTGCGCCGTCCTACCCGACCGTGGAGGAGCTGCAACAGGCGATGGAACTGTTTTGTGTATGTGCACAACTCGCTTGTGCGGAAAAATTATTAGAGTCTTAAATGCAGGTGTGGCTAACAGGCGGCAGGGAATCTCTGTCGCCTGTTTTTTTGCACAAGTCAAAAATTCTCCTGTGCGGACAGGGAAATGTATAGGGTTTTGATTGACTTTTGTGTTGTCCGATAGTATAATAAAGCAATACGGTGGCGTATATCTGCCACACAAGTAAACAGGAGGTCAAAGCACATGAAGCGTACGCCTAAATCGGCATTCTTCATCGTGGCGATTTTAATTTCTGTGTTGGTTTATACCGCTTTGTTCGGTGTATACACCCGCTACGGAGATAGAATGGACACGGTCATTCGCGGCGTCGGGGACATTCGATGGGGTATCGATATCCAAGGTGGTGTTGATGTCACATTCGGGCCTGTCGATGCGAATATAGAAACAACCGCCGACCAATTAGACGGTGTGAAAACGATTATCGAGCAACGTCTGGTCAGCAAAAACATTACGGATTACGAGGCTTATACAGACGCAGCGAACAACCAGGTGATCGTGCGGTTCCCTTGGAGCAGCACAGAGGAGACGCCGGAAGAAGCTGTGGCAGAGATTGGGCAGACAGCCATGCTGGAATTTCACATCGGCAGCGATACCGATGACGATGGAAAACCCACCGGCGCGTTGGTGCTCAATGGCAACGATGTGGAATCGGCTACCGCCCAATATCAGCAAACAGACGAACAGAGCACCGGTGAATACGTGGTTGTGCTGAACCTGAAAGATAGCGGCAAAAAGGCGTTTGCCGATGCGACGCGCAAGCAATACAACAACGGCTCTAACAGCGGCACCATTTCCATCTGGTTGGATAAAGATATGATTTCCAACCCGACGGTGAACGCCGTTATCGACAATGGCGTGGCGGTGATTTCCGGCAACTTTGCGGATTATCAAGAAGCAAAAGAACTGGCGGATCTGATCACGTCCGGCGCCTTGCCGTTTGAAATCGAGGCCACCAGCCTTGGTTCGATTTCGCCCACCATGGGTAGCAGCGCCCTGCGCAGCATGGCGATTGCGGCGGCGATTGCGATGGCGCTCGTGGTCGTGATTATGGTGCTGTTTTATCGCTTGCCCGGCGTGGTGGCGTCCATCGCCTTGTGCGGTCAGATGGCATTGTCCATTGCCGCAATTTCCGGCTACTTTGCTGTTTTTGACAGTTTCACCATGACCTTGCCGGGTGTCGCCGGTTTGATTTTGTCGATTGGTATCGGCGTGGACTGCAACGTTATCACTGCGGAGAGTGTCCGCGACGAGATTCGTGCCGGCAAGACGATTGACAGCGCGATTCGTTCCGGCTCCAAGAATTCGTTCTGGGCGATTTTCGACGGCAACATCACCGTGCTGATTGTGGCGGCGGTGCTGATGGGCGTGTTTGGTTCGTCCAACGGTCTGTTCGGCCTGTTGTTCAGTTGGTTCCCGGTTTCCACCACCGGCTCGGTGTATTCTTTTGGATATACGTTGCTCATCGGTGTGATCACCAACTTCATTATGGGCGTTTGGGCTTCTCGGCTGATGCTTCGCTCCATCTCCCGGTTGAAGATATTCCGCAAGCCCTGGTTTTACGGAGGTGAGCGGGCATGAAAAAGACGTTTGATTTTATAGGCAAATTCAAATATTTCTTGTTCGCTTCGTTAGCGGTGATGCTCATCGGTTTAGTGGTGAACATCGTGTTTGGCACGCGCATGGACGTCGCGTTCAAGGGCGGTACGGTTATTCGATACAGCTATGAAACGGCCCCGGACGTAGCCAAGGTAACCTCTGTCGCGAAAGAGGCGCTGGGCGCAGAGGCCAACGTCGCGCTGGATGAAATAAACAGCACGCAGGTGGTGTCGGTCACGTTGCCCGGCAAGGTAACCACCGAGCAGAAGCAGACCTTTGCCGACACTTTGGAAAAAGAGTTCAAAGATTGCAAACTGGTTTTGTTTAGCTCCAACACGTTGTCCGCATCGATGGGCAGCCGGTTTTTCCTGCGTTGTTTATTTGCCGTGGCGTTAGCAGCGGTGTTGTTGCTGGTGTATGTGGGGCTGCGGTTTAAGCGTATCGGCGGTTTCTCCGCCGGCCTGGCGGCGCTGATTGCGTTGCTGCACGATTTGCTGATTGTGTATTTCGCGTTTGTGATTTTCCGCATTGACCTTAACGAAAATTTCGTGGCGGTTATGTTGACCATCTTGGGATACTCGCTGAATGACACCATCGTTATTTTTGACCGCATCCGTTCCAATCGACGCAAAAGCGACGCGCCGTTGGAGGAGATCGTCAATTTGTCGCTCAACCAATGCCTGCGGCGCACCGTCGTGACAAGCTTGACCACCTGTGTGGCCATCGCGTGTGTGCTCGGTGTCGCTTTGGTGATGCGTGTGGATTCCATCATCAGTTTCGCATTGCCGATGCTGCTGGGCTCCATTTCGGGTTGTTATTCATCCATTTGCCTGAGCGGACCTATCTGGGTGCGCTGGCTCAATCGGCAGAAAAAAACCGCTGCATAATTCGTTGTATTTTCCTGTTGGCCGTCCGTTCGGACGGCCAACTTTTTTGCTGCGTAGCAAAGGGAAAACAGGAAATTTCAAAAAAAATGTAATTCCTACTTGCATTTTTTGCAAGGATATGGTATAGTCTATCCGTTAGTCTATGGTTTTCGAAAGAGGTGACAAGCATGAAAGAGAGCATCCATCCCGCGTATGAGCAGACAACCATTACCTGTGCTTGCGGCAATGTGATTGCGACCGGCTCCACCAAGAAGGATATCCGCGTGGAAATTTGTTCCAAATGCCATCCCTTCTTTACCGGTAAGCAGAAATTAAACGATGCCGGTGGTCGTGTGGACCGTTTCAATAAGCGTTTTGGTCTGAACACCGAGAAATAAGTATAGTGCTTAGGGTGGCAGTGCATTTTTTGCACTGCCTTTTCTCGTTTTATTTTGATGGCAAGGGGGCGTGCACGTCGATGGATGGATATTTGACGATAGCCGGCGAAGCGACGGATTCTTTTGTTGAAAAGAAATCCCGGTTTATCGGGGCCATTTGTCCGGCGAAAACGGAGGCGGAAGCGCAGGCGTTCATTCACGCCCGCACCAAAGCCCATTGGGATGCCAAACATAACGTATATGCCTATGTGTTGGATGGCGGCAGCGTGTGCCGGTTTTCGGATGACGGGGAGCCGCAAGGCACCGCCGGCATACCGGTATTGGATGTGCTGCGCAAAGAGGGGCTTACCGATTGTGTCGTTGTGGTGACGCGGTATTTCGGGGGCATATTGCTTGGCGGCGGCGGGTTAGTGCGCGCCTATTCGCATGCGGCGAAACTCGCCGTGGATGCTGCCGGCGTGGTGGAGATGCGCCGCTGTCTGGCGGGACATATCGTGTGCGATTATGCGCAATACGGTTGGTTGCCCGCCCTGTTGGCGGAACATGACGCATCCATAACACAAACGCTGTTTGAAGAAAACGTAACGGTGTGTTTTTCCTTGCCCGTGCCACAACGAGCGGGGCTGGAAAAGGCGCTGACCGAACGCAGCGCCGGACGGTTGGAACCGGCGTTCACCGGCGAGGATTTCATACCGTATCCGGTCATCGGTGGAGAAAAAGAAGATTGAGTGGTTGTTTTTTTACAAAAACCTGCAAAGATTTTCAAAAAAAGCAGGGTTTTGGGTGTTTTCTGCGTATAACTGTATGAAAACAGCCGAATACTCGCTAAGGAGAGGCGTCTATGGATACGCAAAAACAGACGATTTGTTGGGAAGAAACGGAAAAACAAATTTTATCGCCGTATGCCGCTTTGTCGAGTGAGACCAAAGGCCGTGAGCGTCCGGAGACGAGCGATTGTCCCTACCGCACCGCATATCAGCGGGACAGAGATAGGGTGTTGCATTGCAAATCCTTTCGACGGTTAAAGCATAAGACGCAGGTGTTTTTGGCGCCGGAGGGCGACCATTATCGCACCCGTTTGACACACACGTTGGAGGTTGCCCAGATTGCTCGAACGATTGCCCGCGCTTTGCGGCTGAACGAGGATTTGACCGAAGCGATTGCGCTGGCGCACGATTTGGGGCACACCCCGTTCGGCCATGCGGGAGAGCGGTGTCTGGACCGCCTGATGGACGAGGGGTTCCGTCATTATGAGCAGAGCGCGCGGGTGGTAGAACGGCTGGAAAACACCGGGCGCGGCCTGAATTTGACCTGGGAGGTGCGCGACGGCATTCGGCGGCACACGAAAGGGGATTGGGCGGCCACGTTGGAAGGGCGCATTGTGCGCTGGGCGGACCAAATCGCCTACGTCAATCACGACATGGACGATGCCATTCGCGCCGGTGTGTTGCGCGAGGAAAACGTTCCCTTGGAAATTCATATAAACTTGGGTGATTGCACCGCCGCGCGTATTGACCGTTTGGTGGGCGCTATGATACAAGCAAGCGGGGAAGACATCGCCATGGACCCGGCGGTCGAACCGTATTTTCATCAACTGCATGGTTTTATGTATGAGCATTTATACTTGAATTCCGAAGCCAAGCGCGAAGAGAGCAAGGTGGACGGTATTGTGTCGGCTTTGTTTGCGCATTTTATGGCGAACCCGGACAAGCTGCCGGAAGAGTACACACTCATCCGTGAGCAAGATGGTACAGCACGGGCTGTGTGCGATTATATCGCGGGGATGACGGATAATTTCGCCTTGGAGATGTATCACGACGTGTTTGTTCCCCGCGGCTGGTCTGTGGTGTTGCGCTGACCGAATTATGAGAAAAGGAGGGGTTTTATGGCACTGCCGGATAGTTTCATACAAAAACTGTTGGACAACAATCGTATAGAAGACGTCGTGTCCGGCTATGTGGCCATGAAACGGCGTGGCCGCAATCTGGTGGGGCTGTGCCCGTTCCATGGAGAAAAGACCGCCTCCTTCAATCTATATCCGGAGACGAATTCTTTCTACTGTTTTGGCTGTGGAGCCGGCGGGGACGTCGTCACCTTCATAAAACGAATAGAAAACTTGGATTATATGGACGCGGTACGCTTTTTGGCAGACCGGGCAGGCATGCAGATGCCGGAAAATCGCCGCGAGAACGACCGGGACACCCGTTTGCGTTTGCGCATATTAGAGGCGAACCGAGAAGCCGCCCGCTTATACCATCAGGCGCTGTATGCACCCGAAGGACAGATGGCGTTGGAGTATTACCACAGCCGTGGGTATACCGACGCGACCATCAAGCATTTCGGGTTGGGATTTGCGCCGCCGGGATTTGATTATTTGCGCAACGCATTACGTGCCAAAGGATTTAAGGACGAAGAATTGATTGCTGCTTTCTTGTTGGCGAGAGGGCGTAGCGGCGGCACGTATGACGTATTCCGCAACCGCGCGATGATACCGATTATTGATATCCGTGGCAATGTGGTGGGCTTTGGCGGCCGTGTGTTGGACGACAGCAAGCCGAAATACATCAACACCGAAAGCACGCTCGCGTTTAGCAAGAGTCGAAATTTGTTTGCACTGAATTTTGCGAAGAACACCGGTCGAGAACTGAACTTGTGCGAGGGATACATGGACGTTATTGCCATGCACCAAGCCGGATTCACTAACACGGTGGCGGCGCTCGGCACATCCTTCCCGGAGGAACAGATGCAACTCATAGCCAGATATGCCGACCGCATCAATTTAATATTTGATGCCGACGGTGCGGGGCAAAAAGCCACCCGCCGTGCGATTGATAATTTGCGGCGCACCGGTCTGGATGTGCGAGTGGTTACCATTCCTGACGGAAAGGATCCGGACGAGTTTATTCGCAACAAGGGCGCGGATGCTTTCCGGCTGCTGTTAGAGCGGTCGTCTAACGCGATAGAATATCGGTTGTTGGAAATTGGGCGCACATACGACATCAACACCCCGGACGGGAAAGTGAAATACATGAAAGAGGCGACGGCGCTGCTTGCACGGCTGGAAAGTCCGGTTGAGCGGGATGTATACGCCGGTCGTCTGAGCCAGTTGTTGTCGGTTTCCAAGGATGCCATTTTGCAGGAAATCCGCTATGGCGAGCGGCGGCAGCAACGCGCGGGCATGAAACGCCGACTGCCGGAGCTTATGCGGCAGGAGCAAAAGGAGCTGCGCCAGGTCAACCCGGAGGCGGTGCACTATCCGCGGGCGGCCAAGGCGGAGGAATCCTTGCTTGGCACGTTGCTGATGCACCCCGATTATATCCGCACTGTGCGCAAGGAATTGCCGTGTGACAACCTCGTGACCGCCTTTAACCGGGAATTGTATGAGCGACTGTTAGAGCGGGAGCAACAGGGGTTGCTGGTTGAGTTGGCGTTTCTTTCGGCGGATTACGATCAAGATGGCATGGCGTACATATCCCGCATGGTGCGGGACGCGCAGGAACGGACGGTTTCCTTAGAGGAGGCGCAGCGATATGCGTCGATTATTCGGGAGGAACACAAATTAAAAGCGTTAAAGGACCCGTCTAATGCGTCGGATGAAGACATACAAGGGATATTAAACACGTTGCGTGAGCGCAAACAATAAAAAAGCTAGTGTCGCTATCGGCACGGAATAGAAAGGGACGGATAGTATGAGCAAAAAAGAGATGCAAGCCAATCAGCAGCCGGACACGCAGCCCATTGAGGAGCAAGCGACACCCCATGAAGACAACGTGGAGGCGCAGGATGATTTGCAACTGCTGATCAAAAAAGATAAAAACGCGCAGATTACCGAATTGGTGGAACTGGGCCGCAGCAAAGGCAAACTCACGGCACAGGAAATCATGAATTCCATGGAGGCTTTTGACTTTGATCCGGAGCAGATGGACAAGTTGTATGAGCTGTTGGAGAGCAACAACATTCAGGTCGTGGATGATTTTGCAAACGTGAATCTGGACGATTTGGATTTCTCTTTGGATAATCCGGAGCCGGAAAAGGTGGAAGAGCCGGCCGCCAACGAAACCGTGTCGATTGATGATCCGGTGAAGGTGTATCTGAAAGAAATCGGTCGCGTGCCGCTTTTGACGCCGGAAGAAGAGACGGCGTTGGCCATGCGGATCATCGAAGGGGATGAATCGGCAAAAAAACGCTTGTCGGAGGCGAACTTGCGTCTGGTGGTCAGCATCGCAAAACGCTACGTGGGGCGTGGTATGCAATTCTTGGATTTGATTCAGGAGGGCAACCTCGGTCTCATCAAGGCGGTGGAGAAATTCGACTACACCAAAGGGTTCAAATTCTCCACCTACGCAACCTGGTGGATTCGGCAGGCCATCACCCGCGCCATTGCCGATCAGGCTCGTACCATTCGCATTCCCGTGCATATGGTAGAAACCATTAATAAAGTCAAGAAAGTGTCCAGCCAGCTGCTGCACAAAAATGGGCATGAACCGACTGCGGAAGAGATTGCAGAAGAACTGGTCATGCCGGTGGACAAGGTGCGGGAGATCATGCGCGTGGCGCAGGAGCCGGTTTCTCTGGAAACGCCTATCGGCGAGGAGGAGGACAGCCATTTGGGAGATTTCATCCCCGATGACGATGCGCCGGCGCCTGCGGATGCGGCTTCGCACACACTGCTTAAAGAGCAACTGGAAGACGTGCTTGCCTCTTTAACCGACCGTGAGGCGAAAGTGTTGCGTTTGCGTTTCGGTTTGGAAGATGGTCGTCCGCGCACGCTCGAAGAAGTGGGCAAGGAATTTGACGTTACCCGTGAACGCATCCGCCAAATTGAGGCGAAGGCGTTGCGGAAATTGCGTCACCCGAGCCGCAGCAAAAAGCTGAAAGATTTCCTCGACTAAAAAAACGAGCAGAGTCATTTGACTCTGCTCGTTTTTCTTTGCTTGTTTTTTATTTATCCTGATTCGCCGCATATACATCTGCCACTTCGCTGATGGTAATATAGGCGTGGGGGTCGATTTCGTGAACAATCTCTTTCATTTTTACCACTTGGAAGCGGTTCACAACGAAATAAATCAACGTTCTGTCCTGGTTGGAATACCCGCCTTTGGCCGGCATCCGTGTGGCGCCGCATTCAAAGGTTTTCGATAAAGCCGTGCATATATCGTCCGGGCGCACGGTAACAATCATGGCACATTTGTTGCGGTCCACACCCTCTACGATAAAGTCGATGGTTTTCAATGCGGCACCATAGGCGACGATGGAATAGAGGGCTAAAATCCAATTCTGCAACACGATGCCGCACAGCACGTAGAGCACGACGTTATAAACCATAACAAAGGTCCCCACGGTAATGCCGAGCCGTTTTGCGAAGATGACCGCCATAACCTCGATGCCGTCCATAGCGCCGTCATACCGAATGGCCAATCCGCTTCCGATGCCGGAAATCACGCCGCCAAAGAGGGCGCACAGGAGCAGGTCGGTATCCGCCAAAGGGGATGCGATGCTCACGTCCACCGGCAACACATAAGTGATGAGCCAGGCGGCGAGGGCGTATATTGTCACGGTATAGATGGCGTAGAAGGTAAATAAGCGACCTTGTTTTTTCATACCGTAGAGAAACAATGGTACGTTGAGAAGCAACAGAAAAACGGATAACGATAGATAGTTAGGGGTGATCTGGTCCAGCAACATAGAGGTGCCGGATATACCGCTGTCGTATAATTTGACCGGCGCGAGAAAAACGGTCACGCCGATGGCGTTGATGATGCCGGCAACGGTCAACATGAGCAAATTGAGCCAGTGAAACCGTGTGTAGCGCGGAGCGGCGGATGCTTTTTTAGCCATGCTAGTCTCCTTTCATCGTGTGGCGTCTGCGCAAAAAATCAGCAGCGGCATATGCGGCCGGTTGCCGATGCGGCAGGGGATGGAACTGTTGCCCATACCCCGGCTGACGACCATGGTGGTGTTGTCCGCGTGATACACGCCGTTTGTATAGGCGGGGAAAAACCCTTGCCCCGGGGCATACAACGCCTGGTTCTTGAAGCGGATTTGCCCGCCGTGCGCATGCCCACATACTACGATGTCCCAGCGCGCCTTTTGGTAATAGGGGAAATATTGCGGTTTGTGCGCCAGCACAATGGTGGGTTGCCCCTGCACCTGCAACGGAGCGGGGCGGCGGCGCGCCATGCCGTATAGACGAAGTGTTTGCCCGTCTTTGTGCCAATCGGCATAACTGTCGAATAGATAGTGTACGCCGCAGGCGGTTAGAATTTCGCGGTATAGCGGTTCGCGTTCGAGACGCATCTCGTGGTTGCCGGGGATGGCGAAGCAGGGGGCGATGGCGGTGAGCCGTTCGGCTAATTCTCGCAGAGCCTCGCCGTCCATGTCCGTGTAACTGTTAGTCAAATCCCCGGTGAGAAAAATCGCGTCCGGTTTTTGCAACGTAACACACCCCACCAGCGTATTCAGGCTGACCAGCGTATCCGGCAGATGCACGTCTGAAACGACCGCCACCCGCGCCATGTGAAACGCATCCGGCAAATCGTGGCAAGGCAGCAAAATGGGTTGCGTATCTATGTGGTGGTGTGCTGTATCCAAAGCCAGCAGACCGTGTAGAATTCGTTTGAAACGGCTTGGTTGTACGGCCATATTCATGCACCGCCTTTCTGTTTTGTCTTGTCAGAGGGGCCTATATACGTGCTGCGCTGTTGAGCCTCGGCTATGGTGGACCGCTTACACATTCATTGTACGGCTTTTCGCTAAAATGTCAAGCGCTGCGCGGGGGGTGGAGAACTTGTTTTATTGTCTTTTCATGCACTTTTTTGAAGGACGGATCGCAAAAACAACCAAAATACAGGTTGACATATACGGGGTGTTGGCTGTATAATAAATGGTAATTGGGTACAAGTAGTTTTGTATCAACAAAACTAGGGATACATATTTGAAAGGCGCAAAGCAGAAAAGAGGATTTTATGCAGGAGTTAAACATACGCACACTATTGATGGTGCTAATGCAACGATTAAAATGGATTCTTTTAATTACGCTAGCCGGCGCTGTGTTGATGGGCGCATACACCTATTTTTTGGTGGCGGATACATATCGCTCGAAATTTTCTGTTTACGTTATGAATGTCACCTCCGTCGAGGTGGGACAGAGCGTGACATCCAGCGGCTTGCAGGTGTCCCGCGATCTGGTACAGGACTATATTGCCATATTACGTGACGATGCGGTTATTGATGAAGTGGCAGCGAATTTGCGTCGCCAAGGATTCGTCATGACCAACAACGCCATTCGCAGCACCATTACCATGCAGCAGGAAAACAACACCGCGAAGCTGAACATCATGGTAACGACGACAAATCCGCATTTATCCAAGGCGATTTGCGACGCGATCAGCGCCACCGCCCCGGATAAGATCAAAGCCATCATGCAAGGCATGGGCACCATCTCTGCACTGGGAGAGGCGTCCACCGGCGTGCGTATCGGGCCGAACATTTCCCGCAACGTGTTTATAGGTGCTTTGGCTGGATTTGTGCTGGGGTATGCTATATTCTTGCTTTTATATGTATTGGATAATACGGTTCACGATGGACGAGAATTAAAAGCGCGTTTGGACGTGACGGTGCTGGGCGCAGTGCCTAGCATTAACACCTCCAGTAAGACGAAAAAGGGAGGCAAATAAACATGGCGGATAAGAAAACATCCGGTGTTACCGAAGGGTCGACCCATGTGCAAGGTGGCTCCTTCCAAATTGCCGAAGCGTATAAAATGATTCGCACGAACCTCTTATTTACCTTAGCGAACACCGACAAACGCACGGTGGTGTTTTCCAGCGCGGAGCCGAGTGCCGGTAAATCGACCTTGTGTGCCAACCTGGCCATCGTGATGGCGCAGATGGGCATTCGGGTGTTGCTCATCGATGCGGATATGCGCAAGCCCATGCAGCACCGCTATTTCCGTCAGAGCAAATCTATGGGTTTGTCGAAGATTTTAGGCGGCATCAACACCGCCGACGAATGTATTATTCGGCAGGTTCTCCCGAATTTGGACTTGCTCCCTTCCGGTGTGGTTCCTCCCAACCCGTCGGAGCTGTTGGCCTCTAAGCGGATGAAGGATTTGTTGCGCGATTTGGATGGGCAATACGATTATGTGTTTATTGACACGCCGCCGCTGAGCGTGGTGGCGGACGCGTTGATGCTGTTGCCGGAATCCGCGGGCGCTGTGTTGGTTGCGCGCCAAAGACAGACCACCTATGACGAGTTAGAGGAAGCCATTGAAGAAGTGGAGCAGATTTCCAATAACCTATTGGGTGTTGTGCTGATGGATGTACGGGTGAACAAAACCGGATACAGCCAATATGAGAAATTCAGATACTATCGGTCCTACAACTATGAATATGTCAACAGAAAAAACCGTCGTACTTGATTTTCACACCCACTGTTTACC
>JAFPCP010000041.1 GCA_017423825.1 Clostridia bacterium
CACAGCCAGGATAGAGCCTAATTGGATAATCACCTTGAACACGTCAAAAAAATCCGCGCTCGCATCCATTTTCCACACGGCATCCAGCAACAAGATATGGCCGGTGCTACTTACCGGAAGCCATTCCGTGATACCTTGTACAATGCCTTGCACAATGGATTTCAAAATTTCTATAAAGAACATGCCGCAGGCTCCTTTCATACAGAAGGATTACAGGTCCAGTTCGTTGAGCAGGTCGCGCAGTAAAATCACTTCGTCCGGGGATACGGTTACGCCTTTTCCCATTTTGGTGTGGTCGGGTGCCCAGTCGCGGATGTCGTATTTGGGCGCCCGGTCGTTCCAACTGATTAAGTTCAGTTCTTTTGTCCATCCCGAGGGGGATTGGGAAAGGACGCCACATTCTTTGACGATTTCATACTTTAATTCTGCCATATGTCTACACTCCTAAATAAAAATTATACTATTTTAATGGAACAGGCTTCCGCCGTGGCAATCTTCCGCTACAAACAAGGGAGAATCCTCCATTATCAACTCTTTCGCGTATTCGCAACGCGGGGCTGCCTTGCCGCAGTTCGTTTGTATGTAAAGGTGTCAGTTGCGTAACAACCATTCCTCTACCCTGCGCCAGAACCCTTTTGGGGCCGGGGCGGGCCGAGACGTGTAACCGGGCTTATAACTGCCGCCCTTTTGCTCCCGCTTTTGTGGTATCACTGCGCGGGTGGGCGGCTCAGCGAAAAAAGCGGGTTACCAAGGAGGCTGTTTGTTCAGCGTTCTCCTTGGCTTTGGTCAGCCAATCGGACAATACGCAGGCCAAGCGATTGTCTTGCTCTGCTTTCTGTTGTTGCAAGGTGCGGCGCTTTTTGTCAACGCTGTCTTGCAACTCGTGCAACTGCGACAACAAGGCGGATAAAACGGCGCCCATATCGTTGAGCGTATCGTCTGCCTGGCGATTGGCCTGTTCGATAAAGGGACGCACGATGCTATCCATATGCTGTTCAATCGCACCGGCACGGCCTAACACAGATTCGCAGGCGGTCAGACGCTCTTCCAATTCGTGCAACTGTTGGTTGCGCGCGTTGAGTTCCTCTTCTTTTGCGTGCAGACGTTCCTCGGCTGCTTTTTTCTCCTCGATAACATTTTGCTGCTGTTGGCGCAACGCCTCCACCTCTTCGGTCAACGAGCGCAGTTGTTCGATTTCCTCCTGCAAAGCTGTCTGCTGCTGTTGCATCTGCTCGACTTGTGCTTTTGCCTCTTCTACCTGTTGCAAGCCGGCATCCGCACGAGCCTGTGCTTCTTCAGCGCTGGCAAGCAGAGCTTGACGCTCTTCGTCCCAAGCGGCGGTAATGCTGTCGATGTAGGTTAGCACGTCGTTTTTGTTGAAACCTCTAAGCGCCGAGCGAAACATGCCTTTTTCTTCCATGTATCTCACGCACCTCTCTTTAATATAAGCGATTCCGCTTTTTTATATACCATAATATATTATTATAACACATATTAACAAAAAAGCAAAGGAAATCCGTAAAAAGACAGATTTCCTTTTTGTATAACAGCTTTTTGTATAACCAAAAACTGTTGTATGTAAAGAATGAGTGAGCCTGTAAGCCGAGTTCTGTCGTGAACGACCATCTATCTAGGCCGCCTGTTGCCAGACGGCTCGTGCCGCCCGTCGAAGCACATCGGGTCAATGTATTGCTTCAGTCGGCGTTGCATCGGATAGGGTTTGCAGGGCCGCATTGTCTCCAATGCGCCGGTGAGCTCTTACCTCGCCTTTCCACCCTTACCTGCGGCGGAAACCCACGCACAGGCGGTATATCTCTGTTGCACTTTCCCTAGGGTCACCCCCGGCGGCCGTTAGCCGTTATCCTGCCCTGTGATGCTCGGACTTTCCTCATGCGCGGTGCGCACGCGGCCGTTCAGCTCACTCGGTTACTCAGTTTACAGCAAAATTCAGGATTTGTCAACCGGCGCCCTCGTTCGGTGGTTACAACACCCGCCCAAAACGACAAGGGACCAAGCTTGTCATACAACAAACTTGGTCCCTTGCCACGTGTATAGGGATAGAAGGGGAAAACATATACAAACGGGGCGTCTCACGCGCATAGGCGACGCTTGCGCGCGACGGCGCTTTCGAAGGCGGCGCGGCTGCGGCCCAATTCCCGCTGCCGGCGACGGCGGGCACACTTGTTACGATAGTGCACGCGGTCCTGATATAAAACCACGGCGCTTCCCAAAAGAATAACCAGCTGCAAAAACAGCAACAGGGCAGATAAAGCCGGGGTCAAGCATGCCTGTACCTTTGTGCAAAAGGCAATATCCACCACGGCAGTGGCCAACGGAGCCGCCGCCAATTGCCGCGTCACGCCGTAGCGTCCGCTAATAAACATACCCACGGCAACCGCCGCCAAAAACATATCTAAACATAATGAAATCATATCGATGCACCTCCAAAACGAACACTTGTTCTGTTTTTATTATAGCGCATATTTCAGAAAATGCAAGTGTTTTCTGAAAAAAATCGAAAAAATGTTCGATTTTTTTGTGGTGGGGTATATTTGGGTTGAAAAAGCGCACATAGCAACAATGGCAGAGGGACTGTTTTGGGGTGTTGCTGGCGGTAAATAGCCCTTGACAATTGCTGTGACGAGTGGTAAACTAAACGAAAGCGATGATGGGGAGGGCCTTCGTACCGTTCTTACAGAGAGTGTCCGGTTGGTGTAAGGGCACAGAACAGACGAAACTGCCTACCACCCCGGAGTGTGCGCTGACATAAGGCGCACCGGTTGACAGCCGTTATCGGTCACATGAGCGCTGCCCTTAGGCGGCGGAAATTGGGTGGAACCACGAGGCTATTATGCCCCGTCCCTTTGCGGGACGGGGCTTTTTTGCATTCCGGCCCGGTTGAGAATAGCAAAACAAAGGAGAGATTGTATGCTGAAAATCACACTGAAAGACGGGTTTATCCGCGAGGTAGAACCCGGCACCACGCTGGATGCTCTGTGTCGCGACATTTCCATGGGCTTGTATCGCAACACGTGCGCAGCGCGTGTCAACGGACAGGTTGCTGATTTGCGGGATGTCTTACAGGCCGATGCCGCTGTGGAGTTTTTGACCTTCGATGACCCGGATGGACGCAAGGTGTATTGGCACACCGTTTCCCACGTCATGGCGCAGGCGGTCAAACGCCTGTATCCCGGTGTAAAACTGACCATCGGTCCGTCCATTGACGAGGGGTTTTATTACGACTTTGATGCGGATATCAGCATCACCCCCGATATCCTCACCGCCATCGAAGGCGAGATGAAGAAAATCATCAAAGAGGGGTTGGAAATCACGCGTTTCACCTTGCCCCGCGAAGATGCGCTCGTGCGTATGGCGGATGAGCCGTATAAAGTGGAGCTGATAAACGACCTGCCGGCGGATGCGCCGATTTCTTTTTACACGCAAGGGGAGTTCACGGATTTGTGCGCGGGACCGCATCTGCCGGATACCGGTCGCCTGAAAGCCGTGAAATTGCTGTCGGCTACCGGTGCGTATTGGCGAGGCGATTCCAAAAATAAGATGCTCACCCGTATCTACGGCGTGGCTTTCCCGAAAGCGAGTTTGTTAGAAGAGCACCTGCAACGCCTGGAAGAAGCGAAAAAGCGCGACCACAACAAACTGGGCCGTGAGATGGAATATTTCACGACGGTGGACGTGATTGGCCAAGGCCTGCCGCTGTTGTTGCCCAAAGGCGCGCGCGTGGTGCAGTTGTTGCAGCGCTGGATTGAGGACGAGGAGCAAAAACGCGGGTATCTGCTCACCAAAACACCGCTCATGGCCAAAAGTGACCTGTACAAAATCTCCGGGCATTGGGACCATTATTTGGACGGCATGTTTGTGCTCGGCGACCCGCATGATGAGAGCAAAGAATGTTTTGCCATGCGCCCGATGACCTGTCCGTTCCAGTATCACGTGTATCTTAACCGTGCCCATTCCTATCGCGATTTGCCGATGCGTTTTGGGGAAACCTCGACGCTGTTCCGCAACGAAGACAGCGGCGAGATGCACGGACTCATTCGTGTGCGGCAATTCACCATTTCGGAGGGACACCTGATTCTGCGCCCCGACCAATTGGAAGAAGAATTTAAGGGTTGTTTGGAACTGGCGAAGTATTGTCTGGAAACCGTGGGTATGTTGGAGGATTGCACCTTCCGTTTCTCCCAATGGGACCCGGACAACCGCGAAAAATATATCGGCACCAAGGAACAATGGAATGAAGCCCAAGGCATTATGGGCAAAATACTCGACGACTTGGGTGTCAATTATACCATCGGTGTGGGTGAGGCGGCTTTCTATGGCCCGAAACTGGATATCCAGTACAAAAACGTGTTCGGCAAAGAGGATACCATCGTCACCATTCAGGTGGATCAGCTGTTGGCCGAGCAGTTTGATATGACCTACACCGACCAAAACGGTCAGAAGGTGCGTCCGTATATCATCCACCGTACGTCTTTGGGCTGCTATGAGCGCACGTTGGCCTATTTGATTGAAAAATACGCGGGTGCGTTCCCGTTGTGGCTGGCGCCGGAGCAGGTGCGTGTATTGCCCATCTCCGAGCGGTTGTTGGATAAAGCCGGCGAAATCACCGAGCAGCTGAAAGCCGCGGGAATCCGCGCAGAACTCGATGTCCGCAACGAGAAAATGGGGTATAAAATCCGCGAAGCGCAGGTGGACAAAGTGCCGTATATGTTGGTTATCGGCGACAAAGAGGCCCAAGAGGGCGTCGTGTCTGTGCGTCATCGCAAAGAGGGCGATTTGGGCACCATGACCTTGGATGCGTTCTTGGGCATGGCGCTGAAAGAAATTGCGACCAAAGAGAGAAAGTAAAAATACAATAACAAAAAAGAGACTGCCCGACGGGTAGTCTCTTTTTTTATCTATTTATTATAGGATTAAAGATATTTCCGTTTACTCTCCACCACCAGGCCAACAATCGTCACCTGTGCGGTTTCCTCTTTCTCAAAACGCCGAACGGGGTAATACGGGTTAACGCTTTGCAGTTCCAACCAGTTTTCACCGTATACGACGCGCTTGACCAGCCCCTCTTCTTCGTTTACGATGACCACGGCATACCGCCCGCTGTCCACACACTCTTGTCGGCGCACCAGCACCAGGTCGCGGTCGTTGATGATAGGGCTCATACTGTCGCCGTTCACGCGCAGCCAAAAGAACTCCTCTCCGGTGCGCAGAACGCCGGCGTCTACCGGCTCGCTGCCGGATAATTCTTCATATACCAAGCCGCCGCAGCCGCCCCGCACAGAGCCCATAATCGGCACCGGCACCACAGAGGTGGGCGATGCGGGTTCCTCCGGCGCCTCTCGGTTTTCGGTCAGCCCCATCAGCCATTCCGGATTGACGCGAAAATGTCGCGCAAGAACGGATAGGGTGGGGAGATTGATTTTGGAGGTGTCGCCGTTCTCCCACCGCATGACGGTGGATTTGTTCACGCCGGTCAACTGCCCGATTTGTTCCAGCGTTTCGCGGGATTCTTCGCGGCAAAGCCGTAGGCGCTTGGCCGTCAGATTAATACAATCCATACGATGTATGCCTCCTATATACGGTAAGGTACAGGTACAGTATACTACACGCGGATGCAAAATGCAACCATTTTTTGAAAAAAGTTGCATTTTGCTATTGACAGAATATGGAAATGCGTTTACAATAAAAAGAGGAGAACAAATGTTCTTTTTCAGAAGGAGGGACTATGAGACTGAAAGATTGGCAAGCCGTCCAACAGCAGACGGATACAGATACCATAGTGCTTTTTACGTTGGCAGGGGACAAGCCTTTGCGCCCGGGGGATTATTGCGAGGGGGTGTCTATATACCCATCGCGTGTATGGGATGGGCGGCAAGGATGGCAGCCCTGCTTGTTGGTGGAATTGGGCGAACCCTTTTAATTTTTCATCAATTAGTTGCAAAATGCAATTACAGGAGGGCGAAATGCATAACACGGATTTGCAAAAACGGAAAATACACGACATTGAGCAGGCAATTGAACGAGCAAAGGCCTATGCGCAGGAGCAAGGGGTGCCTTTAACGGCCGAACGTTTGGCAGCGGAGTTGGATATGGATTTATCCCTTTTTCATCGCATTGTGCGCGGTGAGATTGTCTCCAAGGGGCGGCTTATGCAAGCCAAGGTTGCGGTGATTCAGCGTGCCTGCGGGGAGGCCACGGCAAGTGTGATGGAGCACGCCATGCAACGTGGCACCAGCCCCAATATGCATATGGTGTATTTGAAAAACAACGCAGGATATGATTTGGAAAAAAGTGCAAAAACCGGCAAAGGCAGCGATGAAACGCCTGCTCCCCCGGTGATATTTGTCGGAGAGGAGGCTATACCGGATTAATATGGAAGAGTTAATGGCGATTTACAAAGAATCTCTGCATCGTTTAGCCGAGCGGCATGACCAACTTGTGGCGCAGCGTTCGGCGTACGATAAACGGGTGTTGTTGCTGGAAGAGGAAATGGACGAATTGCAGGAGGTCATGTGTATGATGCGTCCGTATTTGGAGGAGAAAAGTGAACGGGCCTGTGGTTAACCTGGCCCAGGTGGTCGGCGGCGGGTATCGGCGGTTTTGGGATTGCCGATTGCGCTACCGGGTTGTCAAAGGCGGCAAGGCGTCTAAAAAATCCTCCACCACGGCGTTGTGGTATATTGTCCATTTGATGAAATATCCACAGGCGAATCTCTTGGTGGTGCGCAACGTGTATCGTACCCACTTGGACAGTACCTTTGCGCAACTGCGGTGGGCCATCCGCCGGTTGCAGGTGGAGCATCTGTGGAAAGTGTCCAAGGAGCCGTTGGAATTAAGCTATAAGCCCACCGGACAGCGCATTTTGTTCCGGGGATTGGATAACGTGGAAAAATTAGCCTCCACCACGGTGGAACAGGGCACGTTGTGCTGGGTATGGGTGGAGGAGGCTTACGAAATCGCCCAGGAGGCGGATTTTGATAAATTGGATTTATCGGTACCGCGCGGCGAGGTCGAACCACCACTTTTCAAGCAAACCACGCTCACCTTTAATCCGTGGCATGAAGGGCATTGGCTGAAAAAGCGTTTTTTTGACCGGGAGGATGCCCGTGTGCTGGCGATGACCACCACCTATCGCTGCAACGAATTCCTCGACGATACCGACCGCCAGTTGTATAGCCGCATGGAAAAAGAAAATCCGCGGCGATATGCGGTGGCCGGGCTTGGGGAATGGGGACACAGCGAGGGGCTAGTGTTTGAAAATTGGCAGGTAGAGCCTTTCTCAAATGATACGCTGCGCCAAAAAGAGGTGCGGCATATTTTTGGCCTCGACTACGGATACACCAACGACCCGACGGCCTTTATCGCGGCGGCAGTGGATGAGGAGAATAAGCGGATATACATCTATGACGAGCATTACGAAAAGCGGATGCTCAACCACGATATTGCCCGTATGATTTGCGAAAAGGGCTATCAGAAGGAGCGCATCCGCGCGGATAGCGCCGAGCCAAAATCCAACGATGACCTGCGGCGGTTGGGCATCACCCGCTTGCAACCCGCCGGCAAGGGGCGGGATTCTATACAGGCAGGCATCGCACGGTTACAGGAATACCGCTTGGTGGTGCATCCACGGTGTGTGCACACCGCCGCCGAACTGCGGGCCTATACTTGGCAGCCGAGCGGGCGAGATGGGGAGTTTATCAATCAGCCCCGAGATAGAGACAATCATTTGATGGATGCCTTGCGGTATGCGATGGAAGACCTGCCACGTACGCCTGCCGCCTCGGGGCGGGTGTATCGATATGGCGTGCCCGTTACAGGGTGGCAGGTTTAACAAACAGGGAGGAGTTAGGATGGCTTTTTGGATTGGTTGGCTGTGCGGATTGGGTACGGCGGCGTTGCATTGCTTTTTGTGGCGGCGGTTGCTATACCATGCAAAACCGGTGCCCGCTGTGCAACCCACAAATCAGTCGACAGCCGGCACCCAGCTGGCAGAAGAGGCCCATGCATGGGCACAGACAAGAAATTTTTTGCGCTATGACGGCACGGAGATGCCGGTGATCAAACAATATAAGGAGGAAATCCATGAGTAAGAAACAAAACACATCTCCCCGGCAGACGGTCACGCCGGAGCAGGTGCAGGAAGAATACCGAGAGGGAGTGCGTTACAAAAGCGCACTCGGCACCCACGGTATGTATGAGCAAAATCGCATCAACGAACGCTTTTACTGCGGCGACCAATGGCATGGCGTCAACTGCGGCGACAGCCGTCCTTTGGTGCGGTATAACGTCATCAAGCGTATCGGGGATTATAAAATGGCGGTGGTCGGCTCGGAGCAGCTGTCGGTGCGTTTTACAGCAGAAGGGGTGCCGAACACGCTTGATTTGCAGGAACGGGTACGCCTGTTTCGACAGAGCATGAGCGCCGGTGGCCAAGAGGGGCTTTCGGAACTCACAGCGGCGGAGGAGGCGCAAGTCGTTGCCGGCGCGCTGACCGACTATTTCCGCACCACCGGGCGGCGACTGAAACTGGACATGCTCAAACAGCGTGTGCTTCGCAACGCCTATCTGTCCGGCACCGGTGTGCTATACACCTATTGGGATGACAGCATTTGCACCGGGTTGTACGCCGACGAGGCGCGGCAATGTGCAATTTATGGCGATATTGCGGCGGAAGTGTTGGAGATCGAGCAACTGTACGTGGGGGATCCAACCTTGGAGGATTTACAACAACAGCCGTATATCACCATCGCGCAGCGGCGCCCGCTGACGGAGGTGCGGCGTATGGCGAAGCGGCACGGTTGCACCGCTTGGGATACCATCCCGCCGGCGGACGGAGAGGAAAATCACGCGCTTTTGCTTACGCGATTTTGGAAAGAATGGGAACCCAACGGGGAGAGTTGCACGGTTTGGGCAATGCAGGTGTGCGGCAATACAGTGGTGCGCCCGGCCTGGAAACTCGGTGTGCGGTTGTATCCTTTGTCCATTTTCCGCTGGGACGAAAAACGTCACCAAGCGTATGGAGAGAGCGAGATCCCGCATCTGATTCCCAACCAGATCGCCATTAACCGTACGATATCCGCACAGGTGTGGGCGGTTATGATGATGGGTATGCCTATTATGCTTGTCAACGGCGACGTGGTGAATCAGCCTATCACCAACGATCCCGGACAGGTGGTGCCGGTGTATGGTGCCGGGGATACGTTGCAACAGGCTATTCGGTACGTGGATCCGCCTGCTTTTTCTACGCAATTTGATGCAAATGTGAAGGGGCTTATCAACGACACGATGACGCAAGCGGGCGTCAACAGCACCTTGTTGGGTGACGTACAGCCCAACAACACATCCGCCATCATTGCTGTGCGGGAGGCTTCTCTTATGCCGTTGCACATGATGCAGAATCGTTTTTATACCTTCATTGAGGAAACGGCCCGTATCTGGTCGGAATTCTGGCTTGCCATGTATGGTGACCGCCAACTCAAAATTGAACAGGAACAGGGCGTGTGGTATATGCCGTTTGACAGCAAACGGTATCGCCGTATGCTACTGGGCATTTGCGTGGATGTGGGCGCCGGACAGGCGTACAATGAGCAACACGTCTTGGAAACGCTGGATGGGTTGTATAACCACGGTGTGATCAATGCCAAACAGTATCTCAGCCGCCTGCCGCAGGGCACCGTCCCCCAACTGGATGCCTTGTTGCAGGAGTTGACATAAACCCCTCTCACCACAACCCGAAAGGGGGTGGAGATCAAAAAACCATAAGGAGGAACTCATATGGACGACGAACGTCAAATTCCGGTAGCAGAAGAGCAAGCGCTGCGGATTTCCGAACCCCAAAAACCGGTGGAAACGGAAAAGACGAAAGAGCCGAGAGAATCGGCAGAGTCGGTGGAATCGGCAGAGTCGGTGGAGACACCGGAAACACCGATCGCCACCGCTGTGGAGGAACCGTCGGCACAGGACGCCCCACAACAGCAAACCGCCTGCGCGGATTTGCCTGCGCAAGAGGATGTCACCGTTCGGTTGGCAGAGGAATTTATTCTCTTGATGGAGGAGTTCCCGCAACTGCAATCCCCGGAACAGTTACCCGAAACCGTATTGGAAACGGCGGCGAAAACGGGCATTTCCCTGCTGGATGCCTATTTGCGCTATCGTTGGCAGCAGGAGAAACGCGTGCGTGCAGCCGCGGAACAGCGTGCAGCCGCCGCGAGGCAGTCGGCTGGTTCTTTGTCTCGGGGTAGCATCCCCGGAGATCCGGGACCGGAACTGTTTATGAAAGCGTTTCGCTCTGCTTTGCGCTGAACAAATTGTATTTTCAACAAAGAAAGGAAGAAAGAATTATGAGCTTGAATTTAGAAAACATTTCCATTAAGATGACCGATGAACTGGACAAGGCGGTTGTGCAAAAACCCGTTACCGGTTTCTTGGCTGACAACAATCTGCGTGGCAAATTCGTAGGCGCTAAAACCGTGATGATTCCCGAAATGAACATCTCCGGTTTGGGTGACTATGACCGCGATACCGGTTTTGTATCCGGCACAGTATCCGTGTCGGCAAAACCCTTCACGCTGACGATGGACCGCGGCCGTTCTTTCCAGCTGGACCGCGAGGATTACGATGAGTCCGGTATTGCTAACTTGGCCGGCCAGATCATGGGTGAATTTGTCCGCACCCAGGTGGTGCCGGAATTGGATGCCTACGTGCTGTCCAAATTGGCGGGTGTGGCGGTCAACGAAACCAACACCATCACCGGCACGCCGGAGACGGACGCCTTCGCCATGCTCACCGAGGCGATTGCCAAAGTGCAGAATGTTGTTGGCTATGACGAGGAATTGGTTGCCTTCGTAGACGGCGCCATGCTTAACGCGTTGCAGAATAGCGAAGAGGTTTCTCGTCATCTGGTGATGAACGATTTCTCCAAGGGTGAATTGCACACCAAGGTTAACAGCCTCAATGGCGTGGCTATCCTGCCGGTGCCGGACAGCCGTATGAAAACCGCGTACAACTTCTATGACGGTGTCACCTCCGGTCAGGAGAACGGTGGCTTTGTGCCCGCCGAGAATGCAAGCAGCATCGGTCTGTTGGTCATGCCGCGCCGCGCCGCCTCTTTGATCAAGAAGACCGAACAGGTGCGCTGCTTCGATCCCTCTCACAACCAGAAAGCCGATGCTTGGAAACTGGATTACCGCCTCTATTATGATGTGGTGCTCAAAGACAGCATGCAGGACGGCATTTACGCTTACGTGTATTAAGAGATAGCAACCATTCCTGCCGGCCGCCCCCCGCGGCCGGCAGACAGGAGGGAATAGGATGACGGGATTAATGATACTCAAACAGGCGTACAGCCTGTTGGGGGCTGCGGATAAAGCGGCTAAGGCATCCGGTGACGAAGATGGTTTGCTGGCGCTCAATCAGATTTATAGCGAGATGTGGCAGCGGGAACACATGGTGCCCTTTACGCCGCTTGAAAACATACGCGAAACCATCTCTTTGCCGTGCCGTTTCATGCCGGCACTGGCTTACGGAACGGCGATGCTTTTGTGCCTGAATGAGGAAGAAAGCGGCTCCTATACGCGTTTGCAAGAACGCTATGAGCGTGCGGCCACACACGCCGGCGGATGCATGGACGTGCGGCGGGATGTCTTGTTTTCGGGAGGGAAGTCGGTATGACAAAAAAACAAACAATCGGGTTGCCTCTATATGACCGCCGCCGCTTGATGCAGCTTGTGATGGAACATAAGTTGCGTGTTTTGCACAAACAACGCAATCCGGTCGGTATAACTGACCGGGGGATGGGCCAATCATGAGCGGCTGGACGCTTCCCAATCTGCTGTCGATCATATCGGCGGCAGGGGTTTTGGTGGCGTTGGTGAGCAATCTGCGCTCGTTGCGGGAGAAAGACCAACACAAAGCGGAGCGACTCACTGAAATGCGCTCGGATATTAAATACATCCGGGAAAAGGTGGATAAAAGCGATGTTCTGATAGCCGATATTCGGCAGCAACTGGGGGATGTGAAAGACCGCGTCACCCGATTGGAGGAATCGGTAAAGAGTGCGCACCACCGCCTGGATACGTTGGAGAGTTTGGAAATAGAATAGGAGGAATGTGCGTGACAATGGTAACGCTCATAGTGGTGCTGGCTGTTACGGTGGAGGCGTTGGTGGAATATGGAAAAACATGGTTCACTTCCATCACACAAGGCGGCTGGAAAACGGCGGTTATCCAAACAGGTGCGCTGGCCGTTTCGGTTTTGTTATGCATTGCAACCGAAGCGGATATGTTCCAGATCTTGGGCATATCGTTGGGCAACCCCTTGTTGGGGAGTGTCTTTACCGCTCTGTTGACGGCCAGAGGGTCAAACTATATGGCTGATTTCTTAACCCGGCTGACCAAGACCGGTAATGTCTGACAAAAAGACAGCGGAGTTTTCCGCTGTCTTTTTTATGCTTTTTTATATTTTGATTGACAGGTGTGTGTGGAATTGGTAAAATGAAGATGTATATTTTTATAAAAATGGAGATATGCGTTATGACCGATTTATGTATAGCCGGTCTGCCGATTCGGGTAGAAAGCGCAGACAAGGCCTATTTCCAAACGCGGTATGCGGACTATATACGGCGGGACAATCAACCGCCGGTGATGGAGATGAGAACCCGCATACTAGATGAGTTGCCCCCGCCGCAGGGACAGATGCTGGAACAAGTTAAGAGCGTGCGTGTGTTGCGCACCACAGACGGTCGCCTTTGTCGTTTTGGGCAGACAGCCGAGGGAAAAGTTATGTTTGCCATATATTGCACGCCGGATTATCAAGACGTGGAGATTCAGTTCTGCACCACGTGGAAACACCCGCATTTCACTTTGCGTGAGCTGGAATATATGTATACCGGCTTTTCGTTTCAAAACCGTTTGTCGGTTCTCGGCGGCGGTGTGCTACATAGCTCTTCCTTGGCTTGGCGAGGGCAGGGGGTGGCTTTTTCGGCGGCTTCCGGCACAGGAAAATCGACGCACGTCGGGCTTTGGAAAGAGCGCTTTGGCGATGACGTGCAAATCATAAACGACGATAAACCTGCCATCCGCTTTACCGAAGACGGCCCGATGCTGTGCGGCACACCGTGGAGCGGCAAAACCGCCCACAATTGCAACCGCATGGTGCCGTTGCGCGCCATCGTGTTTATCGAGCGCGGACAGCAAAACCGCATCCGACGCTTGGATGTGGTGGAGGGTATGTTCCACCTTACCTCGCAAATCGTGCGTCCGTATTACGACGCGGATTTAGGCGTGCAGGTGGTGGATTTCACACAGCGGGTGTTAGAAAACGTGCCGCTGTATCTGTTGTCTTGCAACATCAGCCAAGAGGCGGTGGATACCGCATTTAACGCTATTTTTTCAAAGGGGGATGCTTGATATGAAGATAAAAGATGGATTTGTGGTTCGTCAGGTTGGTGGCAACCATATCGTGGTGCCGGTGGGTTCGATGACGGTGGATTTTAACGGCATTATTACCCTGAATGAGACGGCGGCTTTCTTGTGGGGACAGCTGCAACAGGAACACACCACCGATGAATTGACAGAGCTGTTGCTGGCGGAGTACGATGTGGATAAAGCGACCGCAGAGCAAGATGTAGCCCGCTTCCTTGATGCCTTGAAAGAGGCGGAATTGCTGGCATGAAAAAACGAAAATACGAAACGGTGCGCGTGTCGTTTCAGCAGCTCGGCCCCATCGTGATCGACTGTCTGGCACAAGGCCAGGAGGTCGTGCTGATGGTGACCGGCAACAGCATGCGCCCATTTCTGCGACACGAGCGGGACCGGGTGGTGCTGAAAAAAGCCAACGATCCCGCCGCTCTGCAACCGGGACAGGTGCCGCTATATCAGCGCACCAATGGTTGGTTTGTGCTGCACCGCATAATAGAGAGAGACGACGGAGAGCAGCGCTGGCTGCTGGGTGAGAAAGAGCCTTTGCCCTCGGCGCACGTCGGCGGCGGTGTGCAATACACGATGCTGGGCGATGCGCAAACGGATAAAGAACCGGGCATCCGTCCGGAACAGATCGTCGCGGTGGCGACTGATTTTTACGTGCGTGGCAAACGGCAGAGCTGTGACACCCCCTCGTATAGGCGTCGTACACGGCTGTGGCATCGGCTGTTGCCGTATCGGCGTGGGTTGCTGCTTGTGAGTCGCCTGCCGGGGTATTTCCCTCGCGGGATTCGGTATATCAAGCGCCACCTGAAACAAAACAAAAAAAGCACGGAAACCTGAGGTTTCCGTGCTTTTTTATTCGTCTGCAAACTGTGTAAGATGGCCGCTGGTGCGCATGGATGGGTATCCCCACTGCCGCAGCACCTCATATACGCCCACCGCCACGGAGTTGGATAAATTCAGCGAGCGGGCGGCGTCGTTGTCGATCATCGGCAACCGCACACAGCTGTCGGGATTGTCGTGAAGCAAGGTTTCGGGAAGTCCTTTGGTTTCTTTGCCGAACACGAGATAGGCGCCGTCGGGATAGGTCACCTCGGAATGGATGTGTTTGGCTTTGGTGGAAAAATAGAAGAACGGGCCGTTGTTGCGGGAGAAGAAATCATCCATGTTTTTGTAATAGGTGATGTCCAACAGATGCCAATAGTCCAGCCCGGCGCGTTTTAATTTTTTGTCGTCTATGCGAAAGCCTAGTGGTTCGATCAAATGCAAGCGCGCGCCGGTGGCGGCGCAGGTGCGGCTGATGTTGCCGGTGTTTTGTGGAATCTCCGGTTCTACAAGCACGATGTTTAATACGGACAAAGAAACGACTCCTTTCCTCACGATGCGGTGTTTTCCTCTATTTTATACCGAAAAACGCATTTTGGCAACCGCCTTTCATGACAAAAGATGAAAAACGGCAAATATTTCTGCTTTTGTCGGTCACACTAATACCGAAAGGAGGCGGTTTCCATGCGTAAGAACATCGGCCAATTTATGAAAGGTATGGGGATGGGTGTGGCCCTGGGCTGTACGGCGGGTGTGGTAGGCACCTGTTATATGAAAAAGAACAAAAAAGGTGTCAAGCACAATGCTGGCAAAGCATTACACTCCATCGGCGATTTGTTGGAAAATGTGACGGATATGTTTTGAACAAGGCGAAAGGCAGGATGGATTCCTGCCTTTTTCTGTTTGTTTTTTTGAATTTTCCTTTACAAGGGTGGTTGTTTCGTGTAAAATAGAAAGGTCAAGACAAACTGGAAAGAGAAGTGATCCCGTGAGCGACAAACAGGACAAAAAAATTACCGGCCTTCCGACGGAACAACCGCTGATTTTCGGCCCTTCTCAAACGCGGGAAGAAATCCGCGCACAACAGCGGGAGGAAAAACGCGCTGCTCGTGTCGCGGCGCGGGAAGAATGGCGTGCCGAGTGGAAAAAGCGCAAAGACCAACCGAGGGAAAAACGCCCCGAGTTGGTGGTGTTCGGCGTTGCACTGGCGGTCATCCTCTTGGGACTTGTGGTCGCCTTGGCGGTGCAATCTCGGCGGGATGCGCGGGCTGCGCTGTTTGAGCGGGACGAAACCATCGGCAGTTATTTTGTGGATGAAGAAGCTGCACCGGAAATGGTGAAAGATGGCTTGAAAGCAGCTATCAACAAGGTTTATTATACAAAAGGCGGCTATCTTGCTGTGGAGATGACGCTGGGCAACGGCATGGATAAACCCCAGCATCTGGCCGGCATGGAAGTGGAAATCGTTAACGATGACACCGATGAGGTGGTTGCTGGCGGTTCTACCGACGATATCAGCGAAAAGTACGTTGTTCCGGCCGGCGGCACCAACACCTATCGGTTTTACATTTCGCCGGAGCACGTGTTGGTTAAAGATGATGCATTGGTGAATATTGCGTATTCTGTGACGCTGGATTTTTATGATGCCGAGGACAGCAAATAAAGCTCGGCTGCGCAAAAGGAAGGATACCATCGTATGTTACAACTAAAAAACATAGGCTATCGCGTGATGGCCGACGGACAAGAGCGGGAAATCCTGCATGATATCAATTTGACCATCGAGGATGGTTTTACGGCCATCACCGGCCCGAATGGAGGCGGCAAATCCACCCTTGCGAAGGTGATCGCCGGCATCATCACCCCGAACGAGGGGCAGATTTTGCTGGATGGCCGCGACATCACCGCTTGCACGGTAACCGAACGGGCGCAGCTGGGCATCAGCTTTGCGTTCCAACAGCCGGTGCGTTTTAAGGGGCTGACGGTGCGTGATTTGATTACGCTGGCCGCCGGTCGCACCCTCACTGTGTCAGAGGCGTGTGCGTATCTGTCGGAGGTCGGCTTGTGCGCGCGGGAATACATCGACCGCGAGATAAATGCCAGTTTGTCCGGCGGCGAGTTGAAACGCATTGAGATTGCGATGATTATCGCGCGCGGCACCAAAGTATCTTTGTTTGACGAGCCGGAGGCGGGAATTGACCTGTGGAGTTTCAACAATCTGATTCAGGTGTTCGAAAAAATGCATGATACCTTGGGTGGTTCGATTTTGATCATTTCGCATCAAGAGCGGATATTGAACATTGCTGACCGCGTTGTAGTGATAGCGGATGGCCGTGTGCGTGCGGAAGGAACACGGCAGGAGATTTTGCCGGAATTGTTGCAGGGGAACACCACCTGTTCCGCCTTGACGGCCAAGTTGTAAAGGGAAGGATAGACCATGGACAAGATAGAAAAAGATTTGTTAGAACAAATCACCGGTCTGCACGAAGTGCCGCAGGGCGCGTACAACATTCGCGCCAACGGTCGTGGTGCCGGTCGGCGCACCACGGAAAACATTGACATTGTCACCAAGACGGATAAACCCGGCATTGATATTTATATCAAGCCCGGCACCAAAAACGAAAGCGTGCACATCCCGGTTTTGCTCAGCGAGACCGGTTTGCAAGATTTGGTGTATAACGATTTTTACGTCGGCGAAGGGGCGGATGTCACCATCGTGGCCGGTTGCGGCATTCACAACGGAGGCGATGGGGAATCTCGCCACGATGGGATTCACACCTTCCATCTCGCTGCCGACGCAAGGTTGCGGTATGTAGAAAAGCACTATGGGCAGGGGGACGGCAACGGCCAAAACGTCATGAACCCAACGACGGTGATAGAACTTGCCGAGCGGGCGCACATGGAAATGGAAACCACCCAGATTCGGGGTGTGGATTCCACGGTGCGTGTGACGCGTAGCACGTTGGCGGACGGCGCCAGTCTGCGCATTCGTGAGAATCTCATGACACACGGCAGCCAGCTGGCGGAAACGGACTTTTCTGTGGATATGAACGGCGAGGATTGCAGTGCCGACGTGGTGTCGCGTTCGGTCGCCAAGGATACCTCCCGTCAGGTGTTTCGTTCCTGCATCAACGGCAATAACCGTTGCACCGGTCACACCGAATGCGATGCCATTATTATGGACGAGGCGAGCGTCAGCGCTATTCCAGAGTTGACGGCGAATCACCTCGATGCCGCGCTCATTCATGAAGCGGCGATTGGTAAGATTGCTGGTGAGCAACTCATCAAATTGATGACTTTGGGGCTGACCGAGCAAGAGGCGGAAGAGCAAATTGTCAGCGGTTTTTTGAAATAAGATTTGACCAAGCGGTCCTGTGTAAACAGGGCCGCTTTTTTTTGTTTTTTGGGATGTGTGGAGAGTGGAGGAGAAAATTATGTCGAAGTGAACAGAAATATTTCAAAAACCCATTCAAAAAGAGGGGTTTTTTCACACAATTCATTGACAGGGTAGGCCGTAAATGGTATAATAATTCATAATTGTCGTGGTATGCCCTTTTATAGTTTGAAAGGCAAAAATTAAACGGGCGCACGGCCATGTTGAGTGTACAAAATCGTGCATAAAATGGATGTCGCAATGCTTGTTTTGGCGGCTGTCGACAAACACGAGAAGAACGCGCGCGGGCCACATGGGTAAACGGGGCTTGCGAGTATAGAGAACGTTTTACGGGAGAGAAGAATGATGGGGAAGAAGAAAACGTTAAATAACCATTTAACGCCTCGTTCCAAGGTGGTCATGTTGTTGAACCGTTGGCATCTGGCGGATGTGTTTCTGATTCTATATGATTTTACGGTTGTGGTTGGAGCGTATTTTTTGGCGCTTTGGCTTAGATTTGATTGCCATTTCTCAGAAATACCTGAAAATTATCTAATGGCATGGCTCAAGTTTTCTCCGATATACGCTGTGATAAGTGTTTTCGTTTTTTGGAGATTGCGGTTATATCAAAGCATATGGAGATTTGCCAGTTTCATTGAATTGGAGAAAGTTACCATCAGTTCTTTGTGCTTAGGGTTGATTCACACCGTGGGCATATCCATTTTTTTAGAGAGAATGCCGGTGACGTATTATGTCTTTGGTATCGCCATTCAGTTTTTGCTGGTTTTATGTATCCGCTTTGCTTACCGATTTGTCTTGTTGGAGCGCAGCAAACAAGCCAGAGCGTTGCAGAATGCGAAGGCGAGCCGTGTCATGTTGATTGGTGCAGGCTCTGCGGGGCAAATGATATTAAGAGATTTGCGCGGGGCAAAAGAAGTCAACGAGCAAGTGTGTTGCATCATAGATGACAACCCCAACAAATGGGGACGGTTCATTGATGGCGTTCCGGTTGTCGGCGGCAGAGATGAAATTCTTCGCGCGGCAGAGGAGTATAAAATTGAAAAGATTTTCTTGGCGATTCCGAGTGCCTCGGCGGCGCAACGTCGTGACATCTTAGATATTTGCAAGGAAACAAGCTGCGAGTTAAAAAACCTGCCCGGGGTGTATGAGTTTGTAAAAGGCTATGTCACGGCGCAATCCATGAAACAGGTTGCGGTGGAGGATTTACTTGGACGCGACCCCATAAAGGTAAACATGGAAGAAATTTATGAGTTCATCGCGGACAAGGTGATTTTGGTTACCGGTGGCGGCGGCTCTATTGGCAGCGAGCTTTGCCGGCAGATTGCGCGCCACAATCCAAAACAACTGATTGTCTTTGATATTTATGAAAACAATGCGCACGCGATTGGCTTGGAACTCAAAGATAAATATCCGGAACTGAACTTGGAAGTGTTAATTGGTTCGGTGCGAGACAGCAAGCGCATCAACCAAGTGTTCGAAAAATACAAACCGGACATCGTGTATCATGCCGCTGCGCACAAACACGTCCCCTTGATGGAGGACAGCCCGTGCGAATCCATAAAGAACAACACCATAGGCACCTATAAAACGGCCTATGCGGCGCTGATGAATGGTTGTAAGCGTTTTGTGTTGATTTCTACCGACAAGGCGGTCAATCCCACGAACATTATGGGTGCGTCTAAACGGCTTTGCGAAATGGTTATTCAGTCGTTTGACAGAAAGATACGCGATGGCGAGACGGTAGAATTACCCTTCCTTCATGCGCATGTGCAAGAGGAGGACGGCGCTCAGCTTGATAGGATGTTCTCGGTTGAGCAGCCTAAGACGGAGTTTGTTGCTGTTCGATTTGGGAATGTGTTGGGCAGCAATGGTTCGGTTGTTCCGAGATTTAAGGAGCAGATTGCCAAGGGTGGCCCGGTTACCGTAACCCATCCGGATATTATCCGATATTTCATGACGATACCGGAAGCCGCCTCGCTTGTTTTGCAAGCAGGAACGTATGCGAATGGCGGCGAGATATTTGTTTTGGATATGGGTTCGCCCGTCAAAATCGATACGCTTGCGAGAAACTTGATACGTCTGTCGGGATTGCGGCCGGACGTGGATATTAAGATTTCCTATACCGGACTGCGCGCGGGAGAAAAGCTGTATGAAGAAAAGCTCATGTCCGAGGAAGGCTTGAAAACCACGCCGAACCAACTGATACATATTGGTTGTCCTATTCCTTTTAACGTAGACGAGTTTTTGTATCAGTTGCAAGTTTTGATGACGGCGGCTGGTGATGGACGAGACGATGTCATTCGCGATTTAGTTGCACAGGTTGTTCCGACCTATCATCCGGCGGGAGAAAACGGCTCGGAGGATAAAGGGGAAGCGTATATGCAACAAATGAAAATGGTCATGGAAAACTGCAAAGAAGAGGCTACGGCATTGAAGTGACTTTTGACGCAATCTCAAATTGGTTGTGTGCGAGGACAGTATCTCTGTTTTTTGTTGACACCGAAGTGAAGTGCAAAGAGCCAAATGGCTCTGAACTGATTTTTTAAGCATTCACATTACAGATGCAGAAAAGGAAGGTGTACGAACATCTTGACTGAGAATAAAAGAATGATTCCGTTTAGTCCCCCGGACATTAGCGAACTTGAAATTAACGAGGTTGCCGCTGCGCTGAGATCGGGCTGGATTACAACTGGGCCGAGAACAAAGCAGCTTGAAAAGAATATTGCCGAGTGGATTGGTACAGAAAAGTGTGTTTGTCTCAATTCTCAGACGGCTTGTGCTGAAATGGCGCTTCACGTTATGGGGATTGGCGCAGGAGATGAGGTTATCACTTGTGCTTACACGTATACAGCTTCTGCATCTGTAATCGCTCATGTTGGTGCAAAGATTGTGTTGATCGACACGCAGAAAGAAAGCCTTGAAATGGACTATGAGGCCCTTGAAGCGGCCATTACAGAAAAGACAAAGGCGATCATACCGGTTGATCTGGCGGGAATCCCTTGTGACTACGATAGAATATTTGAAATAGTGGAAC
>JAFPCP010000042.1 GCA_017423825.1 Clostridia bacterium
AACCTCCTTGTAAAATTTATACTAAGTTTTTATGCAACAATCCTTTATTTCAGGACAGGCAGCAGTTTTTCCACATCGCCGTGGGGGCGGGGAATTACGTGGGTAGCAATCACTTCGCCCAAGCGGGAAGCGGCCGCACCGCCAGCTTCAACAGCCGACTTCACAGCGCCTACGTCGCCACGGACCATGATGCTCACCAAACCGGAACCGATTTTCTCGGAACCAATCAAAACCACGTTAGCGGCTTTAACCATCGCATCGGCAGCCTCAATAGCAGCTACCAAACCACGCGTTTCAATCATACCTAATGCTTCCATGTGTACTCTCTCCTTTTTTACTGTTTTGACAGGGGTTTCAGCGGGGGCCTTCGCGGGCGCCTTTGCAGGAGCCGCCGCGGCAGTCGCCGGTTTTTTAGCGGCCGTCGTGGTCTTGCCGGTCGAGGAAGAACCGGCCGTTGTTTTTGTCTGTGCCATTATTTATCTTCCTTTCCTTTTTCATCAACCAACATAAAGAAACTTGGTGATTTCGGGGTGTGGATTAGGGATTACCTCACACAGTTTTACGTTTCCAACCTGTGCCGCGGCAACCCGACCGGCTTCGGCGGCAGCCGTCACATCCGATACGGTGCCATCAATCACCACCGTGACCAATCGGCCACCCAGGCGCTTTTCTGTATGTATCAGACGAACGTTTGCCGCTTTCACCATGGCGTCCAGCCCGGCGATAGCCGCTACCATGGCCTGTACCTCTAACAAGGCAATCGCTTTTTGTTCCATATAAGCCATACCGAGCCTTTCTTTAAGAATCTACTCTAAAACTTATTTCAGAGCGGGCAACAATTTCTCCACATCGCCATGAGGACGGGGAATCACGTGAGTAGCAATCACTTCACCCAGATGAGAGGCAGCCGCGCCGCCGGCTTCCACAGCCGCTTTCACAGCACCCACATCGCCACGGACCATGATGCTCACCAAGCCGGAACCGATTTTCTCAGAACCGACCAAAACAACGTTCGCCGCTTTGACCATAGCATCCGCCGCTTCAATAGCCGCTACCAAACCACGAGTCTCAATCATACCTAATGCTTCCATCATAACTACCTATCTCCTTCTTAATCTAATATTGTATTGTCTTTATTTGCATATTTCAACAGGAAAATCCTGTTTCAACGGAGTGAAAAAAGGTCTCAGCCACGCAATTTATCACGACCGGTCGCGTCAATGCGGGCCATTTTTTTGGTGTCTTCTGCCTGACGAGAAATCAAATCTGAGGTCACGTATAGGTTGCGGCGCTTGGCTTCGGCCACACCGACTTCCAGCCCATGTTCCACAGCCGCTGTGTTCCCCTCAAATTTGATGGTCATGAGCAACGGAACTTCGGCCGCATCGCCGTTAGCCGGTTTATTTTTGTCCAGAGCAACGATGGTCACATCCGCCGCCTTGGCAATCATATCACCAATCACCACAGCCGTCGTGAAACCAAACACTTCCAAAAGTCCCAATGCCTTCGACATAACAACAGTCCCTCAACTTTCTCTTAATCAGCCAGATAGCAAACCTTGATACCTTCCTGGGCGATGTTGACTTCCATCGCTTTGTTCATTTGGTCTAAGGGGAAACTATGCGTAATGAGGTCTTTAATCGGAATGTTCATCTCACGCGCCTGCAACAAGAAGGCAATCGTCGTGGGATAATCCTCCGCACTGTAATCCCAAGAACCAACCAGGTTGATTTCTTTGTTACACATAGCGAAGTGCGGGTTGATGGAGAATTCGCCGTTGTTGACGAAGAATCCCATCTCGCACAAACCGCCGCCTCGACGAATGTAACTATACACATCCGCGGCTGCCGGCGGGGCGCCGGTGCATTGGAATGCGAAGTCCGCACCCAAACCATCGGTAACGTTCTTAACCAGTTGAACACGCTCGTCGAGCGTCTTGGCTTCGTGGAAGTTGATGGTCGTTTTACAACCCAACCGCTTCGCCATATCCAACCGCTTTTGGTTGCCGTCCACGGCGATGATGTGGTTGATGCCGGCGGCACGTAACACCGCAATCTGCATCAAACCAACCGGGCCGCAACCCTGCACCAGAGCGTGGGTGTTGAACTTCATCAGTCCGGTGCTGCTGGCACGGTTATACGCGTGCACACACACCGTAGCCAGTTCCAGCAACATGCGCTCCTGCACATCCAGGTCGTTCACCTGGAAATAGGTGGCGCCTTTGGCGCTAATCAAAAGGTGCGTGGCAAACCAACCGTTGAGGTGTTTGCCTTCGCTGTCCGGAATCAATCCGAAAATTCCTTGCTTGTCACACAGGTTTGTGTTTGCCGGATGCATACGGCAAATGCCGCACTCACCGCAACTGATAACCGACGTGACAATCTTATCCCCTACTTTCAGGGGTTTGCCTGCTGTATCGCAGGTGACGTTTTTACCCAAGGCCAGGATTTCACCGGTGCCTTCGTGTCCAAGTACCACCGGCGCCAACCCAAACGGGTCGCCTTTCCATTCGTGGACATCGGTGCCACACACACCGCAACCCTCAACCCGAACCAAGATATCGTTATCCCCCACAGCCGGCATAGGATATTCCTGCACCTCAATCTGTTTCGGGGATACCAACATGGCCACTTTCGCGGTTTTCGGGATGCCTGCCGCAGCCGCCGGTGCGCTCGCAATGCCGTTACCGGTCATCTGCGATAACACGTCCCGCACGATGCTTTCCACTTGGCTTGCATTCAATTCCATCGTGTTACCTCCTTATATGATATGGAAACTATCTGCCATCACACAGCGCCGCTGTCTGGTGAAACTGCGGGCGGAGGTGATACCCTCGCCGGTCGGGCCAGCGATCGTAAAGGTGGTATGTCCCTCCCCGCCAAAGCCGATACCGGCATAAGACGGTGCGTTCTTAACAAATATAGTCGTCTCCACCGCTCGCGCGAAACGAGTCAGATGGTCCACATTCTTAGAGTGCATATGCGCCGTGTGACGGTTGCCATGCTCTGCCTTAACTGCCAGGTCGATAGCCTCATCAATATCATGCACACGCACGATGGGAAGAATCGGCATCATCAACTCTTCCTGTACAAACAGGTGGTTAAAATCCGTCTCACAAATGAGGCAACGCACGCTGCTGTCTACGGTCACGCCAATCATGCTCATCAGCACCGCCGCATCGCGACCGACGCATTTGCGGTTGATGACCTTGCGTGTTTTGCCATCCTTGCCGGTTTGGTCAACCAACACGATTTTTTCCAAAGCAGCCGTCTGCTCTTTACTCAACAGGTAGGCGCCGTTTTGCCGCATGTAGTGAATGAGATCATCGGCAATGTCCGCAAACGCAAAGACTTCCTTTTCCGCGATGCACGGCAGGTTGTTGTCAAAGCAGCAACCATCAATGATGTCCTTGCCCGCTTTCGGGATGTCTGCGGTGTTATCCACAATGACAGGCGGGTTACCGGCGCCGGCGCCGATAGCCTTTTTGCCGGAGGAGAGAACCGCTCTCACCACACCGGGGCCGCCCGTGCAAACCAGCAACCGAATCAGCGGATGGGTTTGCATGATCTTTGCGCTCTCCAACGTGGGTTTCGCCATAGAGCAAACCAGCACCTCCGGGCCACCCGCCGTCTTAGACGCACGGTTTACCAAGTCCACTGCGTAGTTAGAGGTGGCGATGGCATTGGGGTGCGGGTTGAACACCACACCGTTACCCGCGGCAATCATGCCGATGCTGTTGCAAATTACCGTTTCGCTGGGATTGGTACTGGGGGTGATGCTACCCACCAGACCAAAAGGTGCCATTTCAATCAATGTCAAGCCGTTATCACCGGTGCGAGCTGTGGGAACAATATCCTCCGTGCCGGGGGTTTTGTCTGCCACCAGGATGTGTTTGGCCGTTTTGTGGTCCACACGTCCCATGCCCGTTTCCGCTACACCGAGCTGCGCCATGATGGAGGCCTCTTCTCTGGTCAGACGACGAATTTCCGTGATGATTTTCTCACGTTGCTCGACCGTCATGTTACGCAGAGCTTTATACCCCTCTTGCGTAGCTTCGATAGCGGTGTTCATATCGGTGAACACGCCAATCAATGTGCGTCCTTTGTATTGGGTGCTATCCCAGTCGGGACGATTCGCAGGGGCGGATTGCCCGCCCGCCATCGACTGCATCACTTGTTCAACGATTTTACCGATTTGAGCTTCGCTGATTTCAATAGCCATTATATCAACTCCTTTTCGTAAAATTCTTTTGCAAAGTTACCAAAGGCTGTGTCCTGTTCAGCGGTACCACCGCTGACACCGAAACCGCCCACAATCGCACCGTCCTTTTCCAACGGCACGCCGCCGCCGAAAATCACAATGCGACCGTTATTGGTAAACTGTATACCATACAAAGATTCGCCGGGCTGGGCTAACCGTCCCAACGCCTCCGTGGTCATCTTCAAGGAGACGGATGTGAATGCTTTGTTCATGGCAATGTCCACACTGGCAATAAACGCATCGTCTGCGCGTAACATCGCCACCGGGTTACCCCCTGCATCACAAACCGCCGTCACGACCTGCACCCCTTGCTTGGCGGCATACTGCTGTACCGCTCGACACAAGGCCATGGCTTGGTCGCTAAACCCGGCAACCGTACCTCCTGTCGGCAAAGGAGCACTTGGCACCCCTGCCGATTTCGCTTGGTCGCACAAACGGGCCAAGGCATACAATAAATCCGACAGCCGATTTAGCCATGCGAGCATTTCTCGGGTGATGCCCCCAAATTGGGAGGCGGCAACCGCACAGCGCTCGGCACGGCGAGCTACTGTGCGAGCTACATCCAGCGCCGCACCACCGGGTGAAGTGCCCGGCAACGCAAAACTCTCACAGCCTTCGATGCCTTCTGTTACGGAATCAATCGCTTTTTCCAGGTGCTCTATCTGCCCCCGCGTGACAAACCGATCAGCGCCGGCGAGTTCGCCGCACACCGCCTGTAAATCACATTGCAACTGTTCCAAAACAGCCAGCAAATCCGGAGCATCTTGACGAGCAACACCTAAGGAAGAACTGAGCTCATCCAAGGTGCCCAACAACTCGAAGACAGGGCTGTTTTTAGGGATATTCTTTCTTGTCAAGGTGCTGGCACGACCGGTATCCCCGGCTTTTGTATATAACTTCGTAACAGCCAACTCCTTATCTCATACTGTTAACCGCCGATTTGACAACGCAAACCGCTTTTTTGCGCCACTTGCAACAACTCTTCCATATGTTCTGGCGCAGGCGGCAGGATATCCGGTAACGTATAGGTCCTATCCAACCACCGATATTTATCCTGACCCAACCGATGATACGGGAGCAGATGCAATTCCTCCACACCGGGCAGCGATGCCGCAAAGCGGGCAATCGCCTCAATTTCCGCCGGGGTGTCATTGAAACCGGGCACTGTGGGCACCCGAATCACCAACCGTTTAGCCAGCGGGGCGATGCGACGGGCGTTTTCTAACACCAGCTCGTTCGTCTCGCCGATATACGCCTTGTGTTTGGCCGCGTCCATATGCTTGATATCCATCAAAAAGTGGTCTAAATGCGGTAACACATGCGCAATCACATCGTCAAACGACGCGAAAGCGGTTGACTCAATCGCGGTGTTTAAGCCCTCTTCCTTAGCGGCTTGTAACAAGGCAATCGCAAACTCCGGTTGGCTGAGACACTCGCCACCGGACAGCGTCATGCCGCCGCCCGACCGCCAGAAGAAATCACGGTCTTTCACCACCTCGGCTATAACCTCACCGACCGTTACATCGCGTCCCACGGTTTTCGGTTTGCCGTTGACCAACATGGTTTGAACGGCATATTCCTGCATCTCCGGATTGCAACACCAGCGGCAACGGAAACGGCAGCCTTTCAGAAAAACTATGGTGCGGATGCCGGGTCCATCATGCAGAGAAAAGCGTTGGATATCGGCAATCCGACCAGGTACGGAAAGCACATTCTGCTCCAACATGATTTCCTCCTATTCGGTTAGAATCCGCCCTGCTCTGTGCGGCGGATGATATCATCCTGCAACGAGCGAGACAAGGTGGTGAACAGGGCGCTGTAACCCGCCACGCGAACCACCAGCGATTTGTAGTTTTCCGGGTGCGCCTGTGCATCCAACAAGGTTTCTCGACTAACCACGTTAAACTGCATGTGGCTACCCTTCTTATCGAAATACGTACGCACCAAGGCGGCGAAATTTTCCAATCCCGCACGACCGGACAAGGCGGTCGGATGGAATTTCATATTATACAGCGTACCATTGGATGCCACAAAATGGTCGAGCCGAGCCACAGAAGCCGCCGCGGCAGTCGGGCCGTTTGTGTCCTTTCCGGCAGAGGGTGAAACACCATCCGCCACCGGCGTATACGCTAAGCGACCATCTGGTGTCGCGCCGGTTTGCGCGCCGAGCGGCACGTTCGCCGAAACCGGATACAAGCCTGCCTGGAACATACCGCCGCGCGGGTTTTCGTATTTCTCCACCGAGCGGGTGTAGGTATACGCTACCTCGCGGGCAAAGGCGTCCACGTCGGTTACGTCGTTACCAAATTTCGGCAACGCATCGATGCGCTCCTGCAATTGCTGGAA
>JAFPCP010000043.1 GCA_017423825.1 Clostridia bacterium
CCCGTTTAACCAAGGTATTTTCATCGATATTTTCCCGCTGGACGCTCTGCCGGATGACCCCAAAAAACGGGCTGCCCAGGTGAAGAAAATTCGGTTCTGGAACAAGATGCTGGCGATGACCGTCCGCTATCCCGGCAGCGTCAACAAATCCCCTCTCAAAGGGTTGTTGCATGCCTTGACCGGGTGGCTCCCGTATCGTTTTCTGCACAAGCGCATGGACGCCGCCTGCTCTATGTATAAAGGACAGCGGACCAAGGACGTCGGCGCGGTGTCCTTCATCCCGGACGACCCGCGCGAGGTGTACCCCACCCATTGCTTTGACGAAGTGCTGACCGTGCCGTTTGAACAAACCACCATCGACATACCGGCCGGCTATGATGAAATTCTGACCATTCTCTACGGAGATTACATGGTGATGAAAAAGGAAAACTCCTATCACGGCGGCGTGCTGTTCGATACCGAACGCAGTTACAAGGATTACATTCGATAAATTCGACCGATACTATCTGCAAAGATGTATTTCGGCTTATTAGGTAGGTGCTTTTATGGAAAACAAAAAAGGGGACATTCTCATCAATTTCAAGGATATGTTTTACTATATCATTTCGCGTTGGCGCAGCATTTTCATTGGCATGCTGGCGTTGACCATCCTCGCCGGTGGGTTCAAATATTGGCAGGATTATCGGCATTATCAACATCGACTCAGTGCTATTGAACAACAACAGCATACGCAGCTCGACGAGGAAAGTCTACGCAATGCAAACCTCGCCTTGCACTATCGGCAAGCGTATGAACAGCAAATGGACTATAACACAAACGCCCCCTTGATGAAAATCAACGCCTACGCCGCACCTACCTTAACCGTGTCGGCAGTTGTGAAAGGCAGCCAAAGTTATACCGCCGCTACGCTGTATCGAGAGTTGTTGCATGACGAATCCACGTATATCGATTTGGCAAAAGAACTGTCGTGGGATGTGCCCTCCTCGTATGTCATGGAGCTGGTCACCCTATCCGTGTCATATGAGCCGGACAACGCACAAAATAACGCGGCTCAGGCTGTTTTGCAGTTGCGTATCCAAGCTCCCACCAAAGAGGAATGTCAAACCATTCAGCAGGCACTGGACAAACGGCTGAACACCCTGAAAGCCACCGTCAACCAAACAGCGGGCAAACACACCGTTTCTTTAACCGTACCTGCGTTCTCTTCTTTGCTGGATACCAATCTCAAAAATACCCAACAAACCAATATAAGCAACGCCGGCGCCTTGCGCACCAGTTTGCAAAACACCGAAAAGGATTTAACCGATAAGGAAAAAAGTTATATTGAAGATGTCACCTCCGAACAGAAGCCGGTCGATGACGCCTCTATTGTGCCGCCTTCTATCAGTAAAAAATATCTTCTGTTAGGCTTTGTCGGCGGTTTCGCGCTTTTTGTGGCACTGTACGCAGTGCTGTATCTGCTGGATAAATACCTGCGCTCGGAGCAGGATTTCCAATATCGGTACACCACGCGTCTGTTTGGTAGCATCCCCTGCGATGACAACCGCAAACGTTGCTGCATTGACCGCTGGCTGATCCACCTGTTCTACCCGCAAGACGCGCTTTTGTCGTGCGAGGATGGTGCGGCTTTAATACAGCAACAAATCGTGTTAGCCGCCCGCCAAGCGGGTGTGCAGTCTGTGTTTATCACCGGCTGCGCGGTCAGCGCTGACGATAAACACGCCGCCCATATCGGGGCCGCGCTGGAAGCCGCCGGCATCACCGCACAAATCGCCCCTTGTCCCTTGTGTGTGCCGGCGTCGTTAGATAAGATGGCCACGGCGGACGGGGTGCTGTTGCTGGAAACCATCGGCGCATCTGTCCACGAAACCATACAAAAGGAAATCCACCTCGCAGAACAACTCGGTCGTACCCTGCTCGGTGCCGCGATTGTGCGTAATTAAAATAAAAAAGGCAGACCTCAATGATTTCGAGGCCTGCCTTTTTTCATTGCTTACACTTGTCGCATACAGCGCCGACGTACGGCATCCAACAAAAGCCAAAGCACCACACCGACCACCGTCACCACCGCGACCATGGTCCAAGGCACGTTTGCTAAACCGGATAGAACAAATTCTCCGGTTTCGCCATCCTGTAAACAACCGAAAACCAACACAACATCCCACACCGCCGTCACCGCCAGCGTAGCCTTAGACAGCAGAGACAACACAAAGGCCGGTCGGTTCATGGGCTGTGCGGCCGGCGCACGGGCAGGGATTTGCTCCCGCAAATCCAGCACGCGAGATAAATACCAGGCGCCCAGCGCCGTCACCAATATCTCCGGAATCATATAGGTGGCGTTATACGCAAGGGAATAGAGAAAAGCCGCCTTTGTCGGGATGGACAACCCAGCCCACACCGTACAACCGGCTATCACGTGACACACGTACCGTAAAAGTCCGGTAAGCAAGGCTCCCCACACCAAGGCTTTTCCTTGACTGCGAGCGGGAGAACGGAACACGCCGCCAAGCCCTAACACCATAAACGCCACCACATAATCCAGCATAATTACCGCCATGACCGAAAGGGGCGTCGTCATATACGATACGTTGCTAAGCCCGAGCAACAACTGAATCAACGAAAAAGTGAAGCCGGTGAACAACCCCCACCCCGTTCCGTGACGATACGCCACCAACAGGATCGGCAAAGCACTGCACGCCGTGACGCTGCCACCGTACGGCAGTTCCAGCACTTTCACTAGGCTGAGCACCGCCGCCACCGCAATCATTAAGGCACCTTCGACCAAACGGAATAGATTTTTTTGTTTTTGCATGTTCTTTTCTCTCCTTTTCAGACAAACAAAAAGCCCCCGCGAAAACAGCGGAGGCAAAAAGGCAAACACCTATTTTGTTGATGAAACATCCCTCCGCCGGCATTATCCGGTTCAGGTATAAGAGTTAAGCCAATTCAGCTCTCTCAGCCGCCCTGCTTGCGCGGGCAGCACCCCTTGTTCGTCAATATTTGATTGTCTGCACATAAGAATACACCGCGGGCGGCTGTTTGTCAAGTGTTTTTTTGCATATGCAAAACCTGCCGCGTGTTTTCGGCATAAAGAAAAAAGGTCGTGTTCAAAAGAACACGACCTTTTTTGGTGGGCGCAAATGGACTCGAACCATCGACCTCCTGCGTGTGAAGCAGGCACTCTAACCAGCTGAGCTATGCGCCCGTGTGGTGACCCGGACGGGAATCGAACCCGTGTTACCGCCGTGAAAGGGCGGTGTCTTAACCGCTTGACCACCGGGCCAAATTTCTCCGCGTCGATAGACACGAAGAAACTGGTGGCTGTAAGTGGATTTGAACCACTGACACTGCGGGTATGAACCGCATGCTCTAGCCAACTGAGCTATACAGCCAAACAGCGCTCCCACCACAGTGGGAACGCTGTATATTATATAATATAACCTAACGGTTTGTCAACCATTATTTTTGCTTTTTGGAAATTTTCGTGACAAAGCATTTCCAAAGAGAAACAAACCACGGAAACACCCACTTGCGCAAGCAAGCATATATCCACAACAAGCCGGGATAAACCAACCGCCAGATATATAAAATCCCGCGATATACAAACGGTAACAAGGGCTGTAGCGTGCCGACGATCAACACCGCCACAGCGGTACCATCGACGCCGGCAAAGCGGCGGCATAAAACGATGGCGACACCGGCCAATATCCCGACCGTCACCTGTTCTCGCCAACCCACGGGGGCCAGCGTACGATCCGCAAACAAGAGAGCTCCCAACAAAGTGCCACCGGCCAATATGCCGTATAGCGGTGAATTCCAGACGCACCAAGACAAAATCGACACCGTGCCCAGCAGGCATACCGGTGCAATCGCACGCAACCGTCGCCGCACCAACAAATAGGCCGCCCCAAGCAAGGTGGCCACCGCACAAATTTCACCTAAGGCGCCGGCACGAATTCCGAACAGCAGATGTTGCGTATCCATCAGCAGATCTTCCCCCGAAAACGCCGCCAACGGCGTCGCGGTGGCTACACCGTCCACCCCGCTCCACAACACAGGCATGGAAAAGGCAGACACCGTGGAAGGAAAAAGCAACCGTACAAACAAATACCCCGCCAAAGCCGGTTGCCAGAGTGGACGGGACACCGGACTGTCGGGCCATCGGCGGTATAAAAGTTCCGGCAAGGCGGTCACAAGGGCCGCGACACCGCCTGCCAGCGCGGCCGGCCAATACGGCATCGTGGCAGGCAAACAAAACGCCACCAGCAAACCCGTCACCACCGCCGGCGCCGGAGAAATAGACGCGGTTTGCGTACGAGCCAACAGCCGCGCCGCCATTAGATAGCCACCTACCGCGAGCAATTCCAACCACACAGCCGACCATCGATAATATATCCAGCTGATAAGAAGCGTCGGCAATAGCGCAGTTAACCAATCCAACGCCCGTTCTCGCTCTTCCCACAGCAAACAGGGGAGCTTTATGTCTTCTGCCATGTGCCAAACCCTCCTTTCGCACCTATGCTTATTACGAGCATTTTAGCATGTTTAACGTATAAAAGCAAGTGCACAAACACGAATGACGTCGAACGAAAAACCGCCCGCCACACTTGACAGGCATCCTTAAAGACCGTATAATGGGCAAAGACTTCCTTTATATAAGGGGGCGTAAAGGTTTCGACGGGGATCGTGAGATACAGTAAGCGAGTAGCGGTGCGGGCCCGCTATAAAACCTGCAATTTAACAAATAAACGACAACAATACTGTTGCGTTGGCGGCCTAATTAGGCTGCCCGTCTTGCCCCGGTATACCGCGGCCGGGAGCGAGGCGTCGATGAGCGGTGAACGTGAACAGAGGGCTGCCACACCCTTTGTCATGACGCAGTGGCTACCGTAACAAATAGCCTGCCTGTCGGCGATTTGCGAGGGGAATCCTAAACGATCGGCTGCACTCGGAGAAAGCTGTATCAAGTGATTTTCGGACGCGGGTTCGATTCCCGCCGCCTCCACCAAAAAGGCAAAAGGGCATCCGTCAGGGTGTCCTTTTGCGCTTTTATGGAGTGGCGCGGATGAGAAATCCGCGGCAATCTTTTCCGTTTTCGGCCTTGCCGAAATGACGGCTGTGCAAGCCGGCAAGGAAAAGTTGACGGACTTCGCCGCCAGGGCGGCGAATGTCCACGATTCCCGCCGCTCCACCAAATGATAAAAGGCACCCCGCAAAGGGTGCCTTTTGGTTTTGTGGTTTATTTTAATTCCCAAATATGCTTGGCATACTCCTCTATCGTACGGTCGGAGGAAAACTTGCCGGCTGCGCACACGTTGCGCCATTGTTTGGCCGCGAAAGCCAAACGGTCACGACGATAATCCGCATTGACACGCTTTTTTGTTTCGAGGTAAGAAGAAAAATCTTGCAACAGGAAATAATGGTCCGGTGCGTGCCATTCTGCGCCAACCAACAAGGCATCGTACAATTCGCGGAACATGCCTGTGCCGCCATCGTCCAGCGTACCGTCTATCAACGCGTCTAAACACCGCCGCACGCGGCTATCCTGCTGATATATGGCCATTGGATCATAGGTGTCCCGTATGGCGTCCAACTCCTCCACGCGCGCGCCGAAGATATAGTTGTTTTCCTCACCGGCCTCCTGCACAATTTCAATGTTTGCCCCATCATAGGTGCCCAGCGTCACGGCGCCGTTAAGCATAAGTTTCATATTTCCGGTACCGCTAGCCTCGGTGCCGGCGGTCGAAATCTGTTCGGAAACATCGGCCGCCGCGACGATTTTCTCGGCATACGACACGTTATAATCGGTGACAAACACCACCTGCAACACACGATTGACCTGTTCGTCCCGGCGAATCAAGTCCGCCACCTCATGAATGAGTTTGATAATCCCTTTGGCGCGCACATAACCGGGAGCGGCTTTCGCCCCAAACAAAAAGGTGTTCGGCGCAAAATCGGGCAAGGCCCCCTCTTTGATTTCAAAATACAACTCCAAGATGCACAAAATATTCAGCAACTGCCGTTTATACTCGTGCAACCGCTTGATTTGCACATCCAGAATCGCGTCGGGATTGATAGTGATGCCCTCTTTTTGATAGATATACGCGGCTAATTTGCGCTTGTTTTCCTGTTTCAGCTCCACAAACTCCTGCAACACATCCCGCTCGTCGGCGAAATGGGAAAGTTGTTGCAACAAGGACAACTGCGTCACCCAGCCATCGTCCCCCAACAAGCGAGTGAGCATGGCAGACAGCGACGGATTGCACAACGCGAGCCAACGACGCTGGGTGATGCCGTTTGTCATGTTGTGGATTTTGTTAGGATAGAGGGCGTGCCAGTCCGCCAACACCCGTCGGCGCAAAATATCGGTATGCAGTTGCGCCACTCCATTAATGTGCGCGGAAACACGGCACGCCAAATAGGCCATGTGCACCGTATCCCCCTGTAAGATTTGCAGATGTGGCAACATCTCCGGCGTCGCCTGCAACGCATCCAATTCATGATTAAACTGCCGGTGGATGCGCCGGATAATGCGCGCCACAGCCGGCGACACCTTTCGCACCGTGGCGATATCCCACGTTTCCAGCGCCTCCTGCATAATCGTATGATTGGTATAATTGAACACCTGACCGGCGATGTTAAGCGCGTCGATGAAAACCACGCCCCGCTCGCCGAGCAGACGAATAAGTTCCGGAATGGCAATGACCGGGTGTGTGTCGTTTAGCTGCACGGTTATCCATTTAGGTAGCGCCGCATAATCCGTACCGTGCGCCGCCTCATACCGCCGCAGCATGTCCTGCATTGAAGCGCTGGAAAAGAAATACTGCTGTTTGAGTCGAAGCAGGCGGCCGGCCGGAGTGGAATCGTTGGGATACAACACGCGCGAGATGTCCTCCGCGCGGTTTTTCTCCCGCACGGCTTTGTCGTATTGCTGTTCATTGAACAGCGTAAAATCAAACGGTTTGAGCGGCTCGCATTGCCACAAACGCAACGTATTTACATATCGCCCGCCATAACCGATGATCGGCATATCATACGGCACCGCCCGCACAGCCCCATCTGCAAAGGGGACAACCACCGATTCGCCTTCCCGCCGCACAGACCACGGATCTCCGTAACGGGCCCAATCGTCGGCTGCCTCCCGCTGAAATCCGTCTTCAAATTGTTGACGGAACAGACCATACCGATAGCGAATGCCATATCCATCCAGCGGCAAACCCAGCGTCGCCGCGCTGTCTAAAAAGCAAGCCGCCAGACGGCCGAGACCACCATTTCCCAAAGCAGCGTCCTCGATCTCTTCCAACACCTTGGGTTGCATCCCACAGTCGCTAAGCAGACGTACCGCCGACTCAAACAAGCCGGAGCATAAAAGGTTGTTCTCGATCGAGCGACCAATCAAAAACTCGGCCGACAAATAATACGCGCGGCGACGGGAGGCCTGCTTTTTGCGGGTGCGCTCCCATGACGGCGACACCGCGAGCATAACCGCCCGAGACACCACGTCGTGCACTTGATGCGGCGTCAACGTGTGTAATTCCGCCTGATATATGGAACGGGCAAACCTCTCCATATCTTTTTTGAAATCTCGTATACCCATTCTACTCACTCCTTGTTCGGCAAACGGCCGTACAACGCCGTTTGCTCTCGTAACCAGCGAAACGCTTCCGGTTTCAACTGTACCTCGGTGGCCCGCCAAAGCCAATTTTCTCCCACTGTAGAGGGAACGTTCATGCGCGCCTCGGTTCCCAAACCGAGTATATCCTGCATAGTGAGCACACACAAATGCGCAACGCTCGCCAGCGCCGCCGCCATAATCGGTCGCCGCAAGCTCTGTCCGTTTTGCACCCGCAGATACCGCCTAGCAAAGGCGCTTTCGGCGTCGTCTGCCGCTGACAACCAACCCAACAGCGTATCGTTGTCGTGTGTGCCGGTATATACCACGCTGTGTTGCGTGTGCCGATGCGGCAGATGGTCGCTGTCCCCATCCCCCGTAAAAGCAAATTGCAACACCTTCATGCCAGGGAATCCGCTATCCGCTAACAACCGTTCGACTTCCGGAGTTAAGAATCCCAAATCCTCTGCGATGATCGGCACTTCGCCGAGATGCCGCCGCACGGCACGCCACAGCGCCATGCCCGGCCCCTTTCGCCATATGCCGACACGGGCGTTGGCGGCGCCGGCCGGTATGCAATAATACGACGCAAAGCCCCGAAAATGGTCAATGCGCAGCGCATCGTACAGATGCAAACTGTGCGCCAGCCGCAACACCCAAAACCGATACCCGCTCAACCGCATCGTTCGCCAGTTGTATACCGGGTTGCCCCACAACTGGCCGTCATCTGAAAAGGCATCCGGCGGGCAGCCGGCCACCTCACGGGGGCGCCCTTTGCTGTCCAAATCAAACAGATGCGCGTTCACCCATACATCGGCGCTGTCCCCGGACACGTAAATGGGAATATCGCCAATGATACCGATGCCTCGCTTGTTGGCATACGCTTTCAAATTCTCCCATTGGGTGAAAAAGAAATATTGCACCATTTTATAATACGCCACCTGTCGGGCGCATTTCACCCGCCACATAGCGACCACACCGCGGCGGCGCAGACGAATGTCCCGCTCCCACCGTTCAAGCGGCAACCCGTCATGGGCGTCTTTCACCGCCATAAACAGCGCATAATCCTCCAACCAGGTTTCGTGCCGCCGGCAGAACGCATCAAAATCCGCCGGCGGATTTTGTCGGAACCGTTCCAATATACCGGAAAACAGCTCCCGCCGATTGGCTTGCACAAATGCATAATCCACCCGGTCGGTCGGGCCGGTGTATTCCGCCCGCGTCAATTCCTCCTCCGTCAACCATCCCGCGCGGTATAACAAGGCGGGATCAATCAAATCCGTATTGCCGGCAAAGGCCGAAAAACTCTGATAGGGGGAATTGCCATATCCCGTAGGACATATCGGCAGAATCTGCCACCAAGACTGACCGGCCTGTGCCAACATATCCACAAAATCACGGGCCGGTTGCCCTAAGGTGCCGATACCGTACGGGCCGGGCAATGAAGCAATATGCATCAGCACCCCGGCACGGCGGGAGAAGGTGTATGCCATAAACTACCCATCCTTTTCGTTTGCTTTTTCTACGCCCGGGAAGGCTTATCATCCCTTCACCGCCCCGGCGATAACTCCCCGAATAATATGCTTTTGCGCCAGTAAATAAAACACAATAATCGGAATAATGGCAAGCACAAGCATTGCCATCAACCCGCCGTAATCGGTAGCTCCATAGGCGCCTTGCATAGAAATTTGAATCGCCACCGGAATGGTCTTTTGGTCGGTACCCAACACGAGATACGGCAGCAGATAATCATTCCATATCCACATGGCGTTTAACACCGCCACGGTAATGGCGGTGGGGCGCATCACCGGCAACACCACGCGAAAAAAGCATTGCAAGGGATTGCACCCGTCAATGGTGGCCGCCTCTTCGATTTCGAGCGGGATGCTGCGCACAAAACCGCACAGCATAAACACCGACAACCCCGCACCAAACCCTAAATACACAATCACGATGCCCGGCACCGTGTCAAAACCGATGCGCCCGACCACATAGGTCATCGTGTACATAACCATTTGAAACGGCACAATCATGCTGAACACGAACAAATAGTATAATATACGTGTCCAAGCAGATTGCACGCGCACAACATACCAGGCGGTCATCGAGGTGCAAAACACAATCAGCAACACCGCGCCAACCGTAATGAACAGCGAACGACCGAAGGCCGCTGCAAAGCCGGCGGTTTTTAATCCGGTCAAATAATTCTCCAACCCAACGAAGGTTAGCCCATTCGGCAAAGAAAACGGGGCGCTGGAAATATACAGCCGGGATTTGAAGGAGTTGAGCACCACCAAAATAACCGGCACCAGAAAAATAATCGCCAACACGGTCAACAACAGCGTCAACCAGACCGTGTGCCGACGGGATGTGTGTGTGTTCATGCATCCACCTCCCGACTGCGCGTCAGGCGCAACTGCACAAACGCGAGCAACGCTACCAGCAGAAAAAACAACACCGCTTTCGCTTGCCCGACTCCCTGCCACCCGCTGCGGCCGTAAAACGTCTGATAAATGTTCAGCGCCAGCATCTGGGTGCTTCGCTCGGGGGCACCGGCGGTCAGCGCCAGGTTTTGGTCAAACATCTTAAAGGAATTGGTGAGCGTCAAGAAGGTGCAAATGGTCAGCGAAGGCATCACAAGCGGAATTTTCACCCGCCATAAAGCTTTGAAAGAAGAGGCGCCATCTATCGCGGCGGCTTCAATCAATTCGCCGGGAATATTCTGCAAACCCGCAATATAAATCACCATCATATACCCGATGAGTTGCCAGTTGTTGAGCAAAATCAGCCCCCAAAACCCATAGGTGGCGCTATACGTGATGTCCACGCCCCAAAAGGCCAACACGCCATTGATTAACAAACTCCAAATATAGCCCAGCACGATGCCGCCGATAAGATTCGGCATAAAAAACACCGAGCGAAACAAATTGGTGCCACGCAAACCACGCGTGAGCAACAAAGCCAACGCAAAGGCAAATACGTTCACCATCACAATGGAAACCACCGCAAACAAAGCCGTAAACCCCAGCGCGTGCAAAAAATCGCTGTCGGTGGTGAATATGCGTACATAATTATCAAGCCCCACAAAGCGGGCGTTTGTGACCGTCGTGAAACGGGTAAAGGACAGCCACACGCCGAGCCCAAAAGGCACCACAAAAGCCATGCAAAAAGCCGCCAACGTGGGAAGTGCAAATACGGTGAAATACCGTCGAATATCGTTTCTCATACGTCGCGCCGTCCTTTCCTCGTCACATTAGACCGTTACTGGACAGCCGCTTGACTTTCCTTTTTCCAACTGGTGATGGTGTCCTGCACAACGTTTTCCCAGTTCTTAGTTCCTTGCACGTATTTCAGCAACGACGCGCCGAAATCCTCTTTGAACACAGCCGAGGGGAACAGCGTGAAATTCCACGGCACCGAGGATACCCCCTCTTTTTCCATCCAATTGAGCACCTCATGTGCGAGCGGGTCATCCGGCCGCTGCTCTTTCGTAAAGGTGTCAAAAGGCGCGATAAACCCAAACTCCTCCGTCACGTACCGCTTGCCTTCGTCGCTGGAATACAACCAATAGATGAAATCTGCCGCCGCTTGCTGTTCTTCTTCGGTGGCCATGGCGTTGATGGCATAAAAGTTTTCCGTGCCAACCGCCAGGCCCTGCGATTCTTCTCCCTCAACCCCTATATAAATAGGCAGAAATTTGATGTTTTCAGCTTTCACCTTGTTGCCGGAAATGTCGCGGATTTGGCTCCATGCCCAGTTGCCGTTTTGCACCATGGCGCACTTTTCCAACGCGAACTCCGCCATCGAATCCACCACCGTTTTGCTGCCGAGCAATTTTTTGTCGGTCACAGAATTGTCCGTATATAGGTCAAAAACTTGCCGGAACCGGTCCGCATATTGGAAAACAATTTCCTTGGTTGCATCCGAGGTTAAATCAATTTTGTTTTCGGAAAACTCATAGTACACCGGCAGATTAGCCAAATGGGTTTGCCAGCGCCAATCCTCCCCCGCTTTCAGCGAGGTGGACGCGAACACGCCTTGAATCCCCAGCGCGGCGGCGTTTTTTTGCATATCCTCCACCACGGCTTTGAGCTTGGCAAAGGTGTTGATTTCATCCATGGACGTAAAATCGGTCGCCCGCTGATCCAAAGCAAAATATTTGTCCGTAATCGCCTTGTTATACAAGATGCCGTATCCTTCCACAACATACGGGATGCCAACCACCTTATCCCCATCTGTGACGGCTAACGCTTTATCCGTCAAATGTTGGTACAACTGCGTATTTTTCAGGTCTGCGCAATAATCTTTCCAATTCGCATAGCCACGCGGGCCGTTGATTTGGAACAGAGTCGGCGCCTCATCGGTCGCCATTTTCGCCGTGAGCGTCTGCTCATAGGTGTTGTTGGCAGCCGTCTCCACAATCACCTTGACGCCGGTCTCTTTTTCGTAAAGATTTGCGAGTTCCTTGTACTTATCCGCAATCTCCGGTTTGAAATTCAAATAACGCACTGTCACCTGACCGGATTGTTTGCGACAACCGACCAGACAAACGCACAACCCAACCGCCACCGCACACGCAAGGGCGGCAGCCAAAATCCGTCTGTATTTTCTCATACACTTTTCCTCCTACGCGGCCCGCATGCGGACCGCTTATGATTTTTGGGCGACCAAACAGTCGCCGGCGTTATAGTGTGTGAGAAAGCCAGCGGAATATTCGATTTATACTCGATTTTAGATGTGTTTTTATAAATTTGAAGGCATTCTATGCTGTGACGCAAAACACAGCATGAAACACAAAGAAACCCCGCGCCGGCAAGCACGGGGTTTCTTGCCTAATGTTATTTGCCGACAGCGGCCAGCTTGTCTTGCCGACGCCGTTTCACATGGTCGGGGATGGGTTTGATTTCCCCGGCGGCGGCCAGCGCCTGACGGGTTAAAAGCGGCCCGACGAGTTCATATACCAGCACCGCAAACAAGGTGATGTTGCGAATCAAGTGCCCCTGTTCTCCCAACTGCATAGCCGTGGCACACATGCCGAGTGCCACACCCGCTTGTGGGAACAAGGTGATGCCGAGATGTTTACAAATAGCGGCGTCACAGCCCGCCAATTTCGCGCTGAAAAACGCACCGATGTATTTCCCAAAAGAGCGAAAAACGATGTACACAAGCCCCACCGCCACGATGGCTATCTGGGTAAACACGCCGAGTTCCAGTTCCGCGCCGCTGATAACAAAAAATAGCGCAAACAGCGGCGACGTCCATTTGTCCGATGCCGTCATCAAATCGCCGGACAAGGGGCACAAATTACAAAACACCGTGCCCAGCATCATGCAGGTCAACAGAGAGGAAAACTGAATATGCACCGGCCCACATTGGAAATCCATCATGGACAACGAAGCGGTCAAAAACACCGCGCCAATGGTCAAGTTGAGGCGATTTGTGTTGGAATTAAATAAGCGCTCCAACTGGGTTAACAACCACCCCATCACAGCACCCAGCAACAACGAGGCGACAATTTCTATCAGGGGATTGATGAACAGCGAAAACAGGTCCAGCGTCCCGCTGACCAAGGTTTTCGCGATTCCAAAGGAGACGGCGAACACCACCAACCCCACCGCATCGTCCAACGCCACAATAGGCAACAGCAAGCGCGTCAGCGGGCCATCCGCCTTATACTGGCGCACCACCATAAGCGTCGCAGCCGGTGCGGTGGCGGTGGCAATCGCCCCCAGCGTGAGCACCTGCGGAAGCGTCAGCCAATGCGGCATCCATATATGCACCAGCAGCAAAGCCAAATCCACAAACAACGCGGCCACAAGCGCTTGCACTATACCAACCACCAATGCCTGCCGCCCGATTTGTTTGAGCTCAGAGACGCGAAATTCATTGCCAATAGCAAACGCGATAAACCCTAACGCCACCTCAGATATCAAAGACAGCTTTGTCACCGCCTCGGTGGTGGCGAATCCCACGCCGTCAATCCCAAAGGCGCCTATACAATAGGGACCGATAAGCACGCCCGCAATCAAGTAGGCGGTGACCGCCGGTAATTTGAAACGCTTAAACAGCCTGGTCATTAATAAACCCACTATCAAAGCAATGGAGATGGACAGTAATACGCTCATATAAAGTCATCTGCTTTCTGCAATAAAAATATACCCGTTCATTATGCCACAAAGCCCCGACATAGTAAAGGGGGATTTTGGAAAATCGCCTACTTTTTTATAAAAAAAGCCGCCTGTTCGGGTGAACAGACGGCCGCTGTGAACGTTACGTTCCGCTTTTTTCGAGATGGTTTTTTATCGCTTGAAATGAGTTGTCACTGATGACATGCTCTATGCGACAGGCATCTTCCGACGCGATCTCGGCATCAATGCCTAAACTAACCAGCATTTTTGTCAAAATGGTGTGCCGCTCGTAAATGCGCTTGGCCACCACCTGCCCGTCTTGTGTGAGGTGGATATACCCGGCGTCATCCACCGTGATATACCCGCCCTTTTTCAGCAATCCCACGGCCCGGCTGACGCTGGGCTTGGAATATCCCATGTGTTCTCCAACGTCAATGGAGCGAACATGCGGGCTCTTTTGGGTCAGCACATAGATGGTTTCGAGATACATCTCGCCGGATTCTTGTAAACTCATAACACCCTCCGTTTGGCGTTTTCATATACATATACTATTGTAACCATATCATAAAACAAACCACAATGCAAGTGCGAAAAAACTATATAAACACACAAAAGCCTCTTGACAAATCTTTCCGGAAAGTGTACTATACTATCAAGTTAGCGAATGCTAACCACGTTTTTTGCTTGCGAGTTAGCCTATGCTAACATCCGTGCAAAAGCCCGGATTTAACATACGATTGCGTCTGACGCGATGCCAAGGAGGAACCACACATGCACACACTCAAAAACGTACCCGTCGGTAAAACGGTAAAGGTTGTCAAACTGCACGGTGAAGGTGCCATCAAGCGGCGCATCATGGATATGGGCCTAACCAAAGGCGTGGAAATCTACGTGCGCAAAGTGGCCCCCTTGGGAGATCCGATCGAGATAAACGTGCGCGGATATGAGTTGTCCTTGCGCAAGGCGGATGCTGAAATGGTCGAAGTGACACAAGTGGGATAAGCACTCACGTGATATAAATCGAAACTACTTATATTTTTACGATCTGGTTAGCAAACGCTAACCACCAGGAAGGGGTCCTTATATGTCCATTACAATCGCGCTCGCCGGTAATCCAAACAGTGGCAAGACCACCCTGTTCAACGCACTCACCGGCTCCACGCAGTATGTGGGAAACTGGCCCGGCGTGACCGTGGAGAAGAAAGAAGGGAAACTCAAAAAGCAACCCGAGGTCACCCTCACCGACCTGCCGGGCATTTATTCCCTCTCTCCTTACACGCTGGAAGAGGTCGTAGCACGCAACTATCTCATCAACGAGCGGCCGGACGCCATTCTCAACATCGTAGATGGTACCAATCTGGAACGCAATCTGTATTTGACCACCCAGCTCATGGAGTTGGGGATCCCCGTGGTGGTTGCCATCAACATGATGGATGTTGTGCAAAAAAACGGCGACAACATTCATGTGGAGCGGCTGAGCACCGCGCTGGGCTGTCCCATCATCCCTATCTCTGCATTAAAAGGCACCGACATTGACCGTGCCGCCGACCTGGCCATACAGGCGGCCAAAGAAACCAAGCCGACGCCTATGTATATATTTGGCGGCCGGGTTGAACACGCCCTCGCCCACATTGAAGAGGCCGCTGTACACGATATGCCGGAGGAACAACAACGCTGGTATGCTGTGAAAATATTCGAAAGAGACAGCCGCGTGCTGCAACAACTCGCGCTGGACAAAGACACCTTAGCCCATATCGAAACAGATATAGCGGCGGTGGAAAAGGAACTGGACGACGACGCGGAAAGCATCATCACCAATGAACGGTACCTATACATCACCGAACTGATGAAATCCACTTATCAGAAGAAAAACGCCGGAAAACTCACCACATCGGACAAGATCGACCGCATCGTTACCAACCGTGTGTTGGCTCTGCCCATTTTTGTGGTGGTTATGTGGTTGGTTTATTTCCTTTCCATCGGCTCCATCGGTGACTGGACGGTCGGTTTTATGAACGACACCCTGTTTGGCGAATGGATTGTACCGGCTGTCACCGTCGGTCTGGAAAACTTCGGCACCGCCCCTTGGCTTATATCCCTTGTCGCGGATGGCATCCTCGGCGGCGTAGGCTCTGTTCTCGGCTTTGTGCCGCAGATGGTGATTCTGTTCCTGCTGTTATCCATTTTAGAAGACTGTGGATATATGGCGCGCGTGGCGTTTATTATGGACCGCCTTTTCCGCAAATTCGGTCTATCCGGCAAGAGTTTCATTCCCATGTTGGTGGCCACCGGATGCGGCGTGCCGGGCATCATGGCGAGCCGCACCATCGAACAAGATCGCGACCGTAAAATGACCATCATGACCACCGGTTTTATTCCCTGCGGTGCGAAAATGCCCATCGTCGCCATGATTGCCGGTGCCCTCTTTGGCGGCAGCGCCTGGGTGGCGACCGCGTCTTATTTCATGGGCATGGCAGCGGTCGTTGTGTCCGGCCTCATCCTTAAAAAGACCAAACCGTTCGCCGGCAATCCGGCCCCCTTTGTTATGGAACTCCCCGCATATCATGCACCGGTTTCCGGTAACATTCTGCGCGCAACGTGGGAACGCGGCTGGTCCTTCATCAAACGGGCGGGCACCGTCATTCTCGCCGCCAGCGTGATTGTTTGGGTGCTGAACTCGCTGTCCTTCCAAAACGGGTTCCATTTCATCACAGAAGCAAACAGCAGCGCCTCTATTCTGGAAATACTCGGCAGCGGTATCGCCTGGCTGTTTAAGCCTCTCGGATTCGGCAACTGGCAAGCGGCCGTAGCAACCGTGCTTGGTCTTGTCGCCAAAGAAGAGGTCGTCGGCGTGTTTGGTTCTCTCTCCTCTATGGCCAATGCCGACCTCGCCTTTGAACTCGTAGACACCATGAATTCCGAAAAACTGGCCATCATCGGCCAAGAGTTTTTTGGCGGCAGCGCTCTTGCGGGATTCTCTTTCCTGATGTTTAACTTGCTCTGTGCCCCTTGCTTTGCAGCTATGGGTGCCATTAGACGCGAAATGAACAACCCCGCCTGGACCTTCGGCACAATTGCCTATATGTGCATATTTGCTTATTCGGTTTCCTTGATGATTTATCAATTCGGACTGTGGTTTGTAGGCGCCGGAAACCTCCTCGGCACCATTGCTGCCGGCCTGGTTCTCGCGGTGTTTGTATATTTGCTGGCCCGCCGCGACCCGCACGCGCAAACCACTCACTGATACCGCACCAGTTGATAATCCCCACTATATAAGACAAGGAGTCTGCCTATGAATTGGCCCACTTTTCTCATCGCCACACTCGTTGCGGCCGTGTTTTTGGCTATCGTCATCGCCGGCATCCGCAACAAAAAGAAAGGAAAGCACAACTGTTCCTGCGGCGGGAACTGCGGCGCTTGCGGCATACGTTGTTCGGAAAACAACGCGGAATAAATTATACGGCGCAGGGAGCAAACTCTCTGCGCCTTTCTTTTGCCTAAACAAAAGACGCCACCCCCATTTTGTGCGAAAATTCAAACACATTATAAAAAAGAGGAGCCCCCGCACGCGAATTGCGCGTCGAGGCTCTCGACCGGTGCGGTTGTTCGTAACCAACCTCAATCGCGAGGTGAAAACCATAAAAAAGAAGAGTACCCGCACGCGAATTGCGCGTCGAGGCTCTCGACCGGTCGGGATGACAGGTCTTTGAACCTTGGTTTTGCGCCGCGTCGCTGCTTGCGCGAGTATCTGCACGCGCAAAACCTAAACAAATCCTACGGATTTGTGAGCTCCGTCGACGCGTAGCCACAACGAAAAACAGAGGGCAGGCTTTCGCCTACCCTCTGTTTTTGGTCGGGATGACAGGTCTCGAACCTGCGGCCTGATGCTCCCAAATGGTAAAGAAGTCTTGATTTATAGACATTTCCGGTTATTCCTAACCCTTTCTGCTCAAAATCACATCCTCTTTGATGCTTTTATCTCCTTTATATCCGTGTGTTCCGGTCACAGAAGTGGGATAAACTGTGGTCAAAAAACAACCTCGCAGTCGTTGAATTTTCTCAACACTGATGGTTGTTTTTTCTTTCTATATCAAAAATTGATCTGCAGTAGACAAAGAAGAAATGTTTTTTCATCGCAACCTGTACGTAGACAGCAAGCAAAACACGGTAGCAATTTTGCAAAGTGTAGAAATACGCAAAATTCTCGAAAGTGTATATTGACTTGTGATATTGGCTACATTGAAGTAAAAGCAGAAATGTGATGTTATCACACAACAGCAACAAAAGCTGTGATATAATGAAGCCACAAAGAAAAAAGGAGGACGTAAATATGTCTGCTATCAATATCAACAAAAACAATTTTCAAAATGAAGTATTAAATTCCGAAAAGAAAGTCCTTCTGGACTTTTGGGCACCCTGGTGCGGCCCCTGCCGTATGGTAGTACCGATTGTTGAGGAAATCGCTGATGAGCGCCCCGACATCAAGGTCGGAAAGATCAACGTGGATGAAGAGGTGGAGCTGGCGAGTCAGTTCGGCATTATGAGCATTCCTACTCTGGTGGTAATTGAAAACGGTAAAATCGTAAATCAGGCAATGGGGGCAAGACCGAAGGAAGCAATCCTCGGTATGTTGTAAGGAGATCTAAAATGGGATTTTTTGATTTTTTGAGACAACCCGATGTAAATCAGGGCGTAAATGATTATAAAAATTCTACCGGTGCCGTGTTGCTTGACGTGCGCACTCCGGAAGAATACAGCGAAGGTCATATCCCGGAAAGCAAGAACGTTCCGCTGCAAGATCTTGACAATGTAAGGTATGTCGTGGAAAATAAAGATACGGAGTTGTTTGTTTATTGCTATTCCGGTGCAAGAAGTCGTCAGGCTGCGACGATGCTCGGACAGATGGGATATACTAAGGTTAATAACATCGGCGGTATATCTTCTTATCGCGGAAAGGTGGAACGATAATTATGAAAGTTGTGATTGTAGGCGGTGTGGCAGGCGGAGCAACCGCCGCCGCACGAATCCGAAGGCTCGATGAAAAGGCAGAGATCGTGGTTTTTGAGCGCTCGGGGTACATCTCCTACGCCAACTGC
>JAFPCP010000044.1 GCA_017423825.1 Clostridia bacterium
AGTCCTCTGCTCTACCAACTGAGCTATCTGGGCAAATTTTGGCGACCCGGAACGGGCTCGAACCGTCGACCTCTAGCGTGACAGGCTAGCGTTCTAACCAGCTGAACTACCGGGCCATATACCAAAATCATGGTGGAAACAACAGGGCTCGAACCTGTGACCCCCTGCTTGTAAGGCAGGTGCTCTACCAGCTGAGCTATGCTTCCATACATCGCTCGCCGCGACAAGCGACGCTGTTTATCATACACTACCATACTATTTTTGTCAAGGGCTTTTGTGTATTTTTTTTACTTTTTTATCCTTCTTTTTTTACTCGCATGTCCACCCATTCCTGCAACTCTTCCCTGGTGAAACGATACACCGCATCGCAGAACCGACATGTGGCCTCCACTTCCCCTTGTTCGTTGGGCAAGTCCAGCAATTCCGACGTCGGCAACGCAGCAAACACTCGTTGCACTTTCTCCCGCGAACAGGCGCACCGATACATCGGCTCATACGTATCCAAAACATCAAATTCCATGCCATCCAACGCGAGAGCGCAAATCTCCTCAGGCGTCATCCCTTTGGCCAACATCGTGGTCACCGGTTCCAGGGCGGCTACGTTTTTTTCCACCCGCTCGATAACCTCCTCCGGGCAAAACGGCAACAACTGCAACAGCAAACCGCCCGCCACCTGCACCGTCAAATCCGGATTCACCAGCACACCCAGCGCGCACACCGTCGGGGTTTGCTCACTCACCGCGTAATACCCGGTGATATCCTCCGCAATCTCGCCCGACGTGAGCGGCACACAGCCCACGTACGGCTCAGCGCCACCGGCATCCCGCAACACGTACAGCTGCCCATCCACACCGACCGCACCGCTAACATCCAGTTTTCCATTCGATTTGAGCGGTATCTCCACCACCGGATTTTGCACGTAACCACGCACGTTCCCACGGCTATCCGAAACCGCCATTACCAAACCGGCGGGGCCCCCGCCGTCCACTTTCAGCGTCTGGGTATCCTCGGCGCCTTTGAGCATGACGCCCATCATCGATGCTGCCGTCAACAACCGCCCCAAAGCTGCCGTGCACACGGCCGACGGCGCGTGAATCCGCTCCGCCTCGGCTACTATATCTTTTGAATCGAGAAACATCGCCATCACCGTGGCATCCCGTGTTAAGCACCGTATTAGTTTACCCATTGTTCTCTCCGTTTCCATTGTCATTACGCTGGGCTATCGCTTGATTGCGCGCCACAAACACCCACCGCTGCGCCGTCGCGTCCGGCTCGCTGAAACACCGCTCACCGTACACCGCCTCCACCGTGAATCCGGCCGCGGCCAGCAACGCTTTCCAAGTCGACAGCGCATACGCCCGCTCACGCACCTCGTCGGTATAGCGGACGTACTGTCCGTCCGGCTGTTCCACAAAAAAATCCAACTGCATATGGGTCTGATGCCGTGCCGCCATATAAGCGTTGCGCCAAACGCACATAAAATCCTCTTGCTCAAACACAAACGCGGCATCCCCCAGGATGTTTTCATGCTTATAGGGCGTGTTTGCGTCAAAAACAAGCAATCCGCCAGGGGCAATAAACAACCCCAACCGACGAAAAATCTCCCGCAAATCCCGCGTATGCAACACGTGGTTTAAGCTGTCTAACAAGCACACAGCCCCATCCACCGTGCCATACAAATCGAGCTGCCGCATATCCTGACATAAATACAAGATATCCCGCCCGTCTTGGGCGGCTTTTTCTCCGGCGATGGCCAGCATATCGGGCGAGGCATCCACCCCGACCATATCCATGCCGCGGCGCGCAAGCGCCAAAGACAAGCTGCCGGAGCCACACGCCAAATCCAGCCACGTGCGACCAGCGCAACCGTGCCGCCGAAACACTTTCAGCAAATAGTCTGCCCAGGCGTCGTAATCCACATCCTGTGTCAATGCGTCATAAAAAAACGCAAAATCCCGATACCCGCTCATTGCTCTGCCTGTTCCATGCGGTCAAACACCAACGAATAGGCGTCACAGCCGTATTCCAACGACCGCTTGACGCGGCTGATGGTCGCCGTAGAGGCACCGGTCTCGTTGACGATATCGTTGTACACTTTTTTCTCGCGCAGCATCTTCGCCACCACGATGCGCTGAGACATGGATTTCATCTCGGTCACCGTGCACAAGTCCTCAAAAAAACGATAGCATTCGTCTATATCCCGCAACTGCAAAATAGCCTCAAATAAAAAATCCGTATCGGCATTTCTGATTTTTGAATTCATGACGTTGCCTCCTGTTCAAGCAATCTATACGTATACCTATTCTACATCATCACTTTCCACTTGTAAAGAGAAAAAGCGAAATCCAAATCTTTGGATTTCGCTTATCTGCAAAAATTATACCAATTTTATTTGATGGAACGTCTTTTTTCCTTTTTTTATGACGATTTTCCCATCGGAGAAGGAGGCGGCGGTGAACACTTCCGTGGGATCGGTGACCTTGCGGTCATCCACCGACACACCACCCTGTTGCACCAGACGACGAGCCTCACCCTTAGACGGCGTCAAGCCGGCGAACACCATCAAATCCAAGATGCCCATGCCGTCGCCTAATTCGGCGGCGGTCAACTCTGTGGTCGGCATATCGCCGCTGCCCGCGCCACCGGCAAACAGCGCCCGCGCCGCTTGTTGGGCCTTGTTAGCTTCCTCTTCCCCGTGCACCATTTTGGTCAGTTCAAAGGCGAGGATCTCTTTTGCGGTGTTAAGCTGACTGCCTTGCCAGTCTGCCATCTTTTCGATTTCCTCGATAGGCAGGAATGTCAGCATACGGATGCATTTAAGCACGTCGGCATCGGCGACATTGCGCCAATACTGATAAAAATCATACGGCGAGGTCTTGTTAGCGTCCAGCCACACGGCATTGCCCGCCGTTTTACCCATTTTCTTGCCCTGGGAATCGGTGAGCAAGGTGATGGTCATGGCGTGGGCGTCTTTACCCAGTTTGCGACGGATAAGCTCCGTGCCGCCCAACATATTCGACCACTGGTCGTCGCCGCCAAACTGCATGTTGCAACCGTATTCCTTATACAGATGATAGAAATCGTACGACTGCATAATCATATAGTTGAATTCCAGGAACGAGAGACCTTTTTCCATGCGTTGCTTGTAGCACTCCGCACGCAACATGTTATTCACCGAGAAGCAAGCGCCCACCTCGCGCAACAATTCCACATAGTTGAGTTGCAACAGCCAGTCGGCGTTGTTAATCATCTGTGCCTTGCCTTCCGAAAAATCGATGAACCGCTCCATCTGTCTTTTGAAGCAAGCGGCGTTGTGGTCGATATCCTCTTTTGTCAACATCTGGCGCATATCTGTACGACCGGAGGGGTCTCCGATCATCGTCGTGCCGCCGCCGATGAGGGCAATCGGTTTGTTGCCGGCCATCTGCAACCGTTTCATCAGCGTCAGGGCCATAAAATGCCCCGCCGTCAGGCTGTCGGCGGTGCAGTCAAAGCCAATGTAAAACGTGGCTTTACCTGCGTTAATCATGTCGCGGGTTTCCGCCTCATTGGTGACCTGCGCAATCAGACCGCGCGCTTTTAATTCTTCATATAATGTCATGCTTGTCTCTCCTCTGTTATCCTGTATAAGCAATCAAAAAAACACTTGCTATTAAACTACATTTAGCCCTCTTTGTCAAGAGGGGGTACCGGTCTCCTGAGTCGCGCATCGGCGCAACTCCCGCGCCGCATCCAGCGTGGTTTCCGTTACCTGACCACCCATGATGCGCGCCAATTCTTCCACACGCTGTGTTTCTTCCAGAGAACACACCTGCGTATAGGTGCGGCCTTCGGCCACCTGTTTTTTGACCTGCAAGTGCTGATGGCCGCAAGCGGCAATCTGCGCCAAGTGCGTCACGCACAACACCTGCCGCTCCTTCGCAATGTCTCGCATCAGCGCCCCCACCTTTGCGGCGGCGCGGCCGCTGATGCCGGCATCCACCTCGTCAAACACCAGCGTTTCAATATCGTCCACCTCGGCGAGCACCGATTTCAGCGCCAGCATAATGCGGGACAATTCACCACCGGAGGCGGTTTTGGCAATGGATTTTGCCGGTTCACCGGGGTTAGAAGCGATCAAAAATTCCACCTTATCTCCCCCGATGGACGTCAGTGCCACCGGTTGCAAACTCACTTCCAAGCGCACATGCGGCATATCCAGCGCCGCCAACTGACGACAAACGTCCTCCTCAAACCGACGCGCGGCTTGCTGACGCGCCTGCGTCAATCGCGCAGCTGCCTCGATGGTTGCGGCTCGCGTTTCGTCGGACTGCTGTTGCAACTGCGCCATGTACGCCTCATTGGACGCAAACATATCCAGTTGTTCCTGCAACCGTTCTCGTGCAGCGAGCACCTGCTGCTCGTCTGCACCGTGTTTTCGGCACAAGCGTTGCAACAAAGCCAGCCGGTCCTCTATGGTGGAAAGCGCCTGTTCATCGAAAGACAAGGCCTGTTCCAAATCGCGCGCCTCATCCGCCACCGCCTGCACGTCATACAACGCACTTTGTAATCTTTCTGCCAACGCACCAAACTCCGACACCATCGTCCCAACGCTGTTAAGCGCGTTGACGCTGTCTGCTAAGCGGGACAGCGCGCCGGTGGCACCACCGGTTTCTTCATCGTCCATGGCTGTACGCACCAGTTGTAAAGCGTCCGCCAGCTTTTCGGCGTGCCGTGCCCGGTCACGACGGGATAACAGTTCCGCCTCTTCGCCCGGGCGTATATCTGCCGCGTCAATCTCCGCGATTTGCCGTTCCAGCTCTTCCATGCGGCGTTGTTTTTCGTCCTCATCCATCGCGGCCGCTTTCATGGCACGCCGCACTTGGCAATAGGACTGATACGCCGCCTCATACGTGGCGTACACCTCTTGCAAACCACCCAAACGGTCCAAATACCGCACATGGCTGTCGGGTTGCAATAATATCTGATTTTCGTGCTGTCCGTGAATGTTCACCAGCAACCGACCAACACCCCGCAAGGTGGAAACAGCCGCCGGGCGCCCATTGATGTGGCAGGTGGCACGTCCATCGGCTGTGATGGTGCGTTGTATCAGCAGAGTGCCGTCTTCTTCCGGTTCTATCCCCTGCTCGGCCAGCGTCTGCACCACCGCCTGCGGCAAATCATCAAACATGGCGGAAATAAAGGCACGTGCCGCACCGTTACGCACCAAATCACGGGTGATCCGCTCGCCCAACACGCCGTTGATGGCGTCGATGACGATGGATTTACCCGCGCCGGTTTCTCCGGTGAGCACGGTCAAGCCGCGCTCAAACTGAATATCTGCCTTTTCTATAACAGCCACATTTTCAATGTGTAAGCTTTGCAGCATAACAGCCTTTACCTCTCTGTTTCATTCAGCATTCGTTTCAGTTCCAGCACCAAATCTTCCGCTTCCCGCTCGCTGGTAGCCACACAAATAAAGGTGTCGTCACCCGCCAGCGTGCCGATAACCTGAGTCCAATGAAGCGAATCCATCGCGGCGCACGCCGCCTGCGCCATACCCGGCAGGCAATGCACCACCACAATGTTTTGCGCATACTGCACATTGACCACCGAACCGGCGAAAATCGAATGAAATTTGCCCGATATATGTTCGGTTTGTCCTTTGGCGATTGTATAGCGATATCCGCCGCCGGTGCCAGGGGTCTTCACAAGGCGCAACTCCTTGATATCCCGCGACACGGTCGCTTGGGTTACCGTATACCCTGCCTGACGCAGAAACTGCTGTAATTCTTCCTGCGTTTCCACTTGGTTGTTATTGATAATCTCCAATATCTTGGCATGTCGTCTCGTTTTCATCGTTTCATCTCCCGCCGGATAATTTTTTGGTCAACACATCATAAAAAGTCGAGGCGTTCAGCCGTACAAGACGGGCTGTGTTTTCCGCCCTTTTGATGGACACATAATCGCCTGTATCCAGAGAAACGTTCTCCTCGCCGTCGACGGTCAAGAATCCATTGTTTCCATCCTCTGCGGTAGCTCTCACCATCAAGCGGTCGGTCAGCGGAAGAATATGTGTGCGTGTGCCCATACAATGCGGGCACACCGGCGTAAGCAGCATACACGGCACCGCCGGATTGACCACCGGACCGCCCGCAGACATGGAATATGCCGTAGAGCCGGTCGAAGTGGCGATAATCACCCCATCGCCACGCAAGGACAAAACCGGCGTATCTTCGGCGGCAATATGTATATCCAACAACCGCGACACCGCACCGCGGGAAACCACTGCCTCGTTCATGGCTAAATAGGTCTGCTGTCCGGAAGGTTTGCACACGTTCACCTGCAAAAGCGGGCGTTCTTCCAAGGTGTATTCCCCTTGCAAAAGTGCCGGCAGACGGTCTAACTCATCCCTTTCCAATCCGGCCAAAAAGCCCAAATGCCCCCCATTTATACCTAACACCGGACAACCCGCTTGCGCCGCCGCCTTGGCCACGTGCACAATGGTACCGTCCCCGCCGATAGCTATCGCCAGGTCACTGCCCTCCAACGCCGCCAACAGGCCCGCGGCAGACGGCAGTCCGTGCTCATTGCGGCACGCCACCACCTGGGCACCGGCATCTCGCAGACGGGCACACACCGGCTCAAACAAAGCCGCCGCGCCAGCCGCACGCAGATTCGGAATCACGGTTATTCGCATAGAATTCTCTCCTTTCCATGCAAGGCGGCAAACGCCGCCTCCACGATAGCGGGTGTGTTCGGCGCGTTGCCGGACATCTCCCCGCCACGCTGTAATACTGCGATATATTCAATATTACCCTCACCGCCGGTAATGGGCGAATAGGTTAACAGCATAACCCCACACCCTTGCTGTGAGAATAACGAAAGCATGGTATCCAGCACACGGATATGCACCCGTTTATCTCGTACAACCCCTCGTTTGCCGACACCGGAGCGTCCGGCCTCAAACTGCGGTTTTATCAAACACACCAGATGGGCATCGTCCGTTAAATAAGGCATCAGCGCCGGCAGAATATGCGCCAAAGACACAAAAGACACGTCCACCGTGCAAAATGGCACCGACCCGGCGGGCACTGCCGCGGCCAGAGCGGGACTGCGCACATCCGTGCCTTCCAAAACCGTCACCCGCGCATCCGCCCGCAAAGAGGGATGCAACTGGTCATGTCCGACGTCCACCGCATACACGTGCTTTGCCCCATGCTGTAATAGGCAATCGGTAAACCCACCGGTAGAAGCGCCCACGTCCATGGCTGTCAGCCCAACGAGTTGCAACTCCACATCCGTGATGGCTTTTTCTAATTTTAGACCGCCACGCCCAACATAACGAGCCGGCGGCGCGTCACACGTAATAACATCCGTCACCGATACCTGACGCGAGGATTTGGTCACCACCGTGCCATTGACTTTAACATAGCCGGCGGCCAACAGTTCTTTGGCTTTTTGCCGCCCGCTGACATAGCCTTTCTGTACTAAATAGGTGTCCAAACGGCACCCCAACTCACTCATGGACGGCCTCCTGCGCACGACGCGTTTCTTCTTCTATGAAGGTTGCGATGCCGTCAGCATCCAAGCCCAAACGATGCAACCCCTGTGCGGTGGTGCAAGCATCCAAAATCTCTTCAACCGCCCGCACCGCATAGTGACCGGTATATCCCGCCAGCAACAACTGACTACCCAAATACTCGCCCATGCCGCCCGAGAGACTTCCCTCTTCTATGAACAAAACACACCGATATTCTTTCGCCACGCACACCACTTCCGTGTCTAATGGCAACAATCGGTTGAGTTTCAGCACCGCGGTGCCGCGCCCGTTTGTCTGCCGTTTATGGCACACAGCCTGCACGTCCCCAAACAAGCGCCCATAAGTGACAACCAACACGTCGCGCCCTTTGTCGGGGAAATAATCATACGCCCCATACTGTGGCGTGTAATCCGCCAACGTAGCCGGCTCAGCGCCCTTAGGATAGCGCACAGCCGCAATGCCATCCGTATCATACAAAGCCTGCCGTAGATGCAGTTCCAGCTCTTTGTAATTGCAAGGCGCATACAAAGTTGTGCCGGGGATGGAACGAAGCATTGCCACGTCGTACATGCCCTGATGGGTTTCTCCATCATCCGGCACCACACCGGCGCGGTCAATCGCCAGCACAACGTGGTTGCGCATAATCGCCGTATCGTTTAGCAACTGGTCATAACTGCGCTGGATAAACGGCGAATACACCGCAAACACCGGCAGCAACCCGCCACAAGCCATGCCGGAAGAGAACGTCACTGCGTGCTCTTCCGCAATACCCGCATCAAAAAAGCGGGTGGGATACTTTTCTGCAAAGCCGGTCAAACCGGTGCCCTGTTTCATCGCCGCCGTCACCGCCACAATGCGGTCATCCTCCGCCGCGAGTTGACACAAAGCCTGTCCAAATCGAGCGGAAAAATTATCGCCAGCCTTAGGGGCTTGTCCGGTCACGGGGTCAAATTTAGAAACGCCGTGATAGGTGTCCGGATTTTTCTCCGCAAAGGGATATCCCTTACCTTTCACCGTCTCGACGTGCAACAGCACCGGGCGGTTGACCGTTTTGGCCGCCAACAAAGCCTGGTGCAAATCTTTCAAATCGTGTCCGTCCACCGGCCCCATATAGTAAAAACCCATATTCTCAAAGAACGAGGTGTTGGTTAACAGCGAGCGTTTCACACGCTTTTTGGCATCCCGCAACAAGGCGTTGAACGGACGCCCGAGCAGCGGCACACGGGACAATGCCGTGCGCACGCGCTGTTTCCAACGCACGTAGCGCACCCGCGAACGCAAATGCGTCAAATACCTTGCCACAAAACCCACATTCCGGCTAATGGACATCTGGTTATCGTTGAGTATAACAATCAAACGGTCATCACTACGTCCGGCGTTGCTCAGTCCCTCATAAGCTAGCCCACCTGTCAATGCGCCATCCCCGATAACCGCTATGGTGTAGCCATCATCGCTTGTTAAGGCTTTTGCCTTTGCAATGCCGTTAGCCGCGGATATAGAGGTGCTACTATGTCCGGTAACAAAAGCATCGTGCTCGCTCTCCGACGGTTTCGGAAAGCCGGAAATGCCATCCTGTTGCCGCAGCGTAGAAAACCGCTCGTACCGGTCGGTGAGCAATTTGTGCGCATAGCACTGATGCCCCACGTCCCACACAACGGTGTCCTGCGGGGTAGTAAAAACGCGATGCAACGCCACCGTTAATTCCACCGCACCCAGATTTGAGGATAGGTGCCCGCCTGTACGAGAAACCGTATCAATCATGGTCTTGCGTAGTTGGGCACACAGTTTCTCCAACGCAGGTATATCCAGTTGTTTGATTTCAACCGGAGAATGTATATCCCACAGGTCGCTCATACCGTCACCTCTTATCCGTTTAACTTTCTCTCTTCAATAACGCGCGGGCCAGCCCACGCAAAGACTCCGCTTCTTCACCAAACGGAGCTAACGCCTCTATCGCCTCTTCGGTGCGCGCGCGCGCCAACTCCCGCGCAGGTTCCAACCCGAGCAACGACACGTAGGTTACCTTTTCGTTATCCGCATCGCTGCCAACCGGTTTGCCCAATTGTTCCACCGTGGCAGTTACGTCCAGTATATCGTCCACGATTTGGAAACTCAGCCCTATCTGCCGCCCGAACACACGGGCCGCCTCTTCCTGTGCCGCCGTAGCCCCCGCCAGGCGGGCGCCCATTACGCAGGCAGCCGTCAGCAAAGCGGCTGTTTTCCCCTCTTGCAGAGCCTCCAACACCGACAGGTCAATGTTTTTCCCTTCGCTCTCCAAGTCAATCACTTGCCCGCCGACCATGCCGTCAATGCCCGCGGCATCTGCCAACGCGGACGCCGCATGTAGCACGCGCTGCGGCGGCAAGCACGAAGAGCAACGCAACATCGTTTCAAACGCTAAATTCAGCAATCCGTCGCCCGCCAGCAGAGCCATGGTTTCGCCGTACACTGCATGGGTGGAAGGGCGACCACGGCGCAAAAGGCTGTTATCCATACACGGCAGGTCATCATGCACAAGAGAATAGGCGTGTATCATCTCGATGGCCGCCGCAAACGGCAACGCCTGCTGCGTGTCGCCCCCGCACAGACGGCAAAATTCCAGCAACAGCACCGGACGAATGCGTTTGCCACCACCGGTACAAGCATACCCCATCGCCTCAGCTACCGTGGTCTGCAATCCGCCGGTCGCAGGCAAAAAAGCGGGCAACGCCTGCTCAAAATCCTGTCTGTGCTTATCCAACACCGCGGTATAAATCCCGTCACCCATACATATCCCTCCGCTGATTATTCAGACAACTCCCGGCCCATGTCCTCTCCTTGCCGGTCGGACAGTTCCTCAGCCGGTTGCGCGGATTCAATGGCAGTCAGTTTGATGATTTTTTGTTCCGCTTGTTGCAACTGTTGGTTGCAATAGGCGGTGAGTTTTGTTCCTTCCTCAAACAGTTTCAGGGAATCATCCAACGAGCATTTTCCACCCTCCAAAAGCGCCACAATCTCTTCGATGCGCAACATCGCTTTTTCAAAAGTCCATTCCGTAGCCATTACGTTTCCTCCTGTATCGTATTCGCACGGCACTGCACGGTGCCGTTAACCAGTCTGAGCCGAATGTCATCGCCCGGGGCTACCTGTCGGACATCCGTTAACACTTGTCCATTTTCTCCATATCCAATAGCATACCCACGCGCCAACACTTTTAACGGGCTTAACGCATCCAATTTAGACGCGCTGGCCGCCAAACGACGGTCGGCCGCTCCCAATGACTGCCGCGCGGCTGCGGCGAAACGGCGTGTCAAGTAATCCAAGCGCATTGCCTGTTCTTCCGTATAATACCCGGGCGCCGCCAGACAACGCTTTTGCATCAGCAATTCCAGACGCCGCGCACAGCTGGTCAGTACCCCACGACAACCCCATTCCAATCGTTCTTGAAACCCGACCAGCGTGCTGACAAGGCGCCGTTGTTCCGGCACCGCCAACTCCGCCGCCGCCGAAGGCGTCGGTGCACGCAAGTCCGCCACAAAGTCGCAAATGGTAAAATCCGTCTCGTGCCCAACCGCCGAAATCACCGGAATGGACGAGGCGGCCACGGCACGCGCGACAGGCTCCTCGTTAAATGCCCACAAATCTTCCATTGAGCCGCCGCCGCGTCCTACAATCAGCACGTCGGCTGCCGCCTCGGCGTTAAAACGCCGGATGGCATCCACAATCGAAGCGGATGCACCCTCGCCCTGTACCAGCACAGGGCAAAACACCACCCGCGCCAAAGGAAAGCGCCGGCCCAACACGTTAAAAATATCCCGCACGGCCGCCCCGGTGGGCGAGGTAATCACACCCACACGCATCGGATACGCCGGCAACGGACGTTTGCGCGTTTCGTCAAACAAGCCTTCCGCCGCCAGCCGCTTTTTCAGTTGCTCAAACGCAATCTGCAACGCACCGACACCATCCGGCTGCATTTCCTCTATATAAATCTGGTATGCGCCGGTGTTTTCATACAGAGAAACTCGCGCGCGCACAATCACCTTCATGCCGTTTTCCGGCTTAAAAGCGAGCTTGGAAGCATGCCCGCGGAACATCACCGCTTTCACAGCCGCCGTTTCGTCTTTCAGCGTCATATACATGTGCCCTGACTGGTAGTGATGGGTGAAATTGGAAATTTCGCCGCTGATATACACCGCCGCGAGATTGGCATCCCCTTCCAGCAACGATTTCACATATTTATTCAGTTGGCCGACTGTTATCACCGGCATAGAGTTGATTCCTCCTCTTTTATGCGGCACAAGCAAGCAATGCC
>JAFPCP010000045.1 GCA_017423825.1 Clostridia bacterium
TTGGGTGTTGTGCTGATGGATGTACGGGTGAACAAAACCGGATACAGCCAATATGAGAAATTCAGATACTATCGGTCCTACAACTATGAATATGTCAACAGAAAAAACCGTCGTACTTGATTTTCACACCCACTGTTTACCGGGTATGGATGATGGTGCAGAAGATGTAGACATGGCTCTGCGCATGCTGAGAACCAGCCAGGAACAAGGCGTTAACACGCTGATAGCCACCCCTCATTTTTATTTGGGGCGCGAGGATATGGATGAGTTCTTGGAGAGACGTGCTGCTTGTGCGGTAGCCTTGCGAGAGAAAATGTCGCCGTCGGATCCGCGTCTGCTTTTGGGCGCAGAGGTACTGGTACGTGAGGGGATATCCGAGTTGGATTTACGCCCTTTATGTATAGAGGGCACAGACTTATTGTTGTTGGAATTACCGTTTATGCATTCACCGGCGTGGCTGTATGATGAGATAGAGAATATATCTCTGGGCCAGCGGTTGACGGTGGTGCTGGCGCATTTGGACCGATATGTGCCGTGGTATACCAAGAGCGAAATGGAGCATATGGCGGATATGCCCGGCCTGATTATTCAGTTAAATGCCGAGGCCGTATTGAGTCGCCGTTGCTTTCGGTTTTTGCGAAAATGGATTCCCGGCGGGTATCCGTTGGTGTTAGGCTCGGATATGCATAACGAGACCACACGCCCTCCGCTCATCAAAGAGGCGCGGCGTTGCATGAGCCGTAGCCGTGTCGGGCGTGCATGGTTGTCGAACGTGGATGAAACAGCGGCCGCATTATTTGGTTAAAAAAGCGGATGTGTTATGCATCCGCTTTTTCCTTTACTTGTGCAAAGGTGCCGTTTATGGTATGATAGGAAGGTAAAAGACTTATACATGAAACATAGGAGGGAATGCAATGCGAGAAATTCAGCGTACGTACGAGCGATGGTTGCAACTGGCTGTGGACGACCTCGATTTGATAAATGAATTGCGCGCTGTGCAAGATTCACCGGAGGAAATTCGAGATAGATTTTATCAGCAGTTGGCGTTTGGCACTGGCGGTTTGCGAGGGATTATCGGTGCTGGCGAAAACCGCATGAACATTTATACTGTGCGCAAAGCCACGCAAGGATTGGCAAATTATTTGCGCGAGCGGTATGCGCAGGCGTCGGTCGCGATTTCCTTTGATTCGCGGACAAAATCGGATCTATTCGCTCGTGAGGCGGCGCGTGTGTTGGCCGCGGCGGGGTGCACCGTTTATATATTCCCCACCTTACAGCCCACGCCGGTGCTTTCCTATGCGGTGCGGTATTATGGCTGCCAAGCTGGCATCATGGTCACCGCGAGCCACAATCCGGCGGCTTACAACGGCTATAAATGCTATGGAGCCGACGGTTGTCAAATGACGGATGACGACGCCAATGCTGTCACTGAGTGCATTCGGGCGTTGGATGTGTTTAACGATGTGGCGGTCGTGGATTATGAAGAAGCGGTTGTCGCCGGGCGCATCTGTGTCATCGGGGACGAGTTGCTGGAATCGTATATGCAACAGGTTTTGGCCCAGCAGGTCAACCCCGGCGTAGGTGCGCAGGCGGGTTTGCGTGTCATCTACACACCGCTCAACGGCACAGGCAACCTGCCGGTGCGCCGCGTGCTGAAAAGCATCGGCATAGAGCGTGTGACGGTTGTACCGGAACAAGAATTGCCGGATGGGCAGTTCCCCACGGCGCCCTATCCCAACCCGGAAATACGGCAGGCTTTTGCTTGTGCGCTGAAACTGGCGGAAAGCGAACCGGCCGATCTGCTGATTGCGACCGATCCGGATTGCGACCGCGTCGGCATTGCGGTGTATGACGGAGCGCAGTACGTGCTTATGTCCGGCAATGAGGTAGGTTGCTTATTGCTGGATTACATCCTTTCCTGTCGGCAGGCGGCCGGCACGTTGCCCGCCTCGCCGGTGGTCATCAAAACCATCGTGACCACAAATATGGTCGCGGCCATTGCCCGTAAATATGGGTGTGAACTGCGGGATTTGTTAACCGGTTTCAAATACATTGGAGAACAAATCGGTCTGTTGGAACAGCAGGGCGAAGAGACGCGGTACGTGTTCGGTTTTGAAGAAAGCTACGGCTATCTGGCCGGTACCTATGTGCGGGATAAAGATGCGGTGGTAGCCTCGATGCTGATTGCGGAGATGGCGTCGTATTACCACCAAAAAGGCATCACGTTGTTACAGCGCATGCAAGCTCTGTATGAAGAATTTGGGTTCTACCGCAATGCGCTGGTCAACGTGGCGTTTGAAGGCGAACAGGGCATGTTGGCCATGAAGAAACTCATGACCACTCTGCGCGAGCAACCGCCGACGACCTTTGCCGGCCGGCGCGTGTTGGCTTGTGCCGACTACGCACAACGCCTGCACACGGATTTTGTCACCGAAACACAAACGCCGCTGACCTTGCCGGCGTCGAACGTGCTGTCCTATGAACTGGAAGGCGGCGCGGGACTGATTATACGCCCCTCCGGCACCGAGCCGAAAATCAAAGGCTATATCACCGTTGTGGGGGATAGCTTACAAGCGGCCGCGGAGATGGAAGATTGCTTGCGGCAGGAAGCGGAAGCGTTGCTCAAAGCATAAGAGAACAAAAGAGAGAAGATGCCCTGTGCATCTTCTCTCTTTTTTATTTGAGTCGATTTTGTTTGTCGTAATAGCGCAGCATCCAGCCCACCATCGCGTCATAACTAAGCACGCCTTCCTCGACGCCGTTCGCCTTGATAAAGGCATCGTTCACCTGCTGCGACGTGGTCATCACGCGGCCGGTAAAGGATTGCCAGTAATCGCGGCGCGCGGCCAAATCGCGGCGCATGCCATCGGAACAAAAGGCATAGGCCTGTGTGAATAAGCGCTTGTCTGCTTTATACAGCGCGCCCGAGCAATAGATGAACGCGGCGAGATGGCCGGAATAGGCGTAATCCGGTTGCCCGCCTTCGGCGCAGGCGAGCCAGGCGAGGAAGTTGCATTCATCCTCTTTGGCAAA
>JAFPCP010000046.1 GCA_017423825.1 Clostridia bacterium
GAAGAACTACCCGACCGCCTGGAAAGCGGCACCCCAAACGTTTTGGGGATTTGCGGGTTGTTGGCCGGTGTGCGTTTTGTGCAAAACCGCGGCCGCGATGCGATTTATCGCCATGAATTGGGTTTGGTGCGGCGCTTGTATAATTGGCTACAAGAGTGTAAAGGCGTTACGCTTTACACGGAACGCCCGCAGATAGGAGCGGCGGTGCCGGTTTTATCGGTCAACGTAGAGGGATTATCGTCGGAACAAACGGCGGTTTTGCTTCACGGACATGGGGTGGCGGTGCGTGCAGGGTTGCATTGCGCCCCGCTTGCGCATAAACGGTTCGGCACGTTGCCGAGCGGCACGGTGCGGTTGGCACCGTCGGCTTTCACAAGGGAGGAAGAGGTCGAAAAATTGCATAAACTTTTTTCGCAAATTGCGCAAAAAACATTGCACACATAAAAAAGTGTGGTATAATGGGTATATACTTGTTTGTACTATGCTCATATATGTTTGAGCAAGGGAATTTTATGCACAGGAGGTAGGAAAATGGCGGCTTTTCTAAACATGTTGTGGGAACGGATCAGGCTGTTCCTTGCTTCCTATAATCTGCTGACAGATACGTTGGACATTCTGTTAGTGGCCCTGTTTGTTTATTTCATCGTTCGGCTGGTGCGGGATTCCCGCGCGGAACAGTTGATCAAGGGCATTTTGTTCTTGGGGCTGTTGTATTTCTTCGCTTTTTTGCTGAATCTGACCACCGTCGAGTATTTGCTAAAAGCCGTGTTTGACAGCGGTTTGTTGGTGCTGGTGGTGATATTCCAACCCGAAATTCGTCGCGCGCTGGAACAAGCCGGACATTCGCGTAGCGGGTTGTTCCGCATTTTCGGCGGATTGAATGGCGAGGATAACACCTTTATCATCGACCAGTGGAACAAGGCAATTCATGCCACCGCTCAGGCAGTGGATATTTTGCAAAAACGGCGCATGGGTGCATTGATTGTGATGGAACGCACAACTCGTTTGGGCGAGATTGCTCATTCCGGCACGCTGATTGACGCGGAGCCGTCGGGCGAGCTGATTGCCAATCTTTTCTATAACAAGGCGCCGTTGCATGATGGGGCGATGATTTTCCGCGAAGGAAAGATTTATGCGGCGGGGTGCATCCTGCCTTTGACGGACAACTTGCAAATCAGCCGTGAATTGGGCACGCGGCATCGCGCCGGCGTGGGTATGAGCGAAAACTCCGATGCTGTGGTGGTTATTCTTTCGGAAGAAACCGGCATGATTTCTGTGGCTGAGGGCGGGGAGTTGCAACGTAACTTCACCCCCAAAACGTTAGCCAAAACGTTGGAAGACCGTATGCTGTGGGAGCGGGAAAACACGTTTGATTTATCTAAAAAGCGGTTGTTCCGCAAGAATAAAAAACAGACGGTAGGGGGGCGTGATGAATGAAAAAACGAATTTCTCTTCATTCGCTTCTCCAAAATGATAAACTGATGATGATAGCGTCGCTTGTGTTGGCGATTGTCATTTGGTCTTTGGTTGTATATGGGCCGAGCAACTCGGTGGAGATGGACATCACCGGCGTTCCGGTTTCCATTAAGCTCAATGATTATGCCAGTCAAACGCTGAACTTACGCATCGTGGACGGTGCGAATGCGACCGCTACGGTGACGGTGCGTGGGTTGCGCTCGGTGGTAAGCAATTTGAGACCACAGGATTTGACCGTCACAGCGGATACAGGAAACGTGATTAAAGAGGGCACCTATGTGTTGTCTTTGCGGCCGGGTGCGGCGGATGATTATTCCGTTGTGAAGGTCGTCGGTGAAGACGGCACGAGTGCCACGGTGACCATCACGTGCGATGTGTGGCGTGAGGTTGCCTATCCGGTCGAGGTGGAGATGCCGTCGGTGACGGTCACCGATACGGAAAAATATCAATTCGGCACGCCCGCCGTCAGCGGCGAAGCGGTGAATGAAGGCCAGGTTATAGTGGCCGGACCGAAGTCCGAAATTTCTCGTGTGCAAAAAGTGGTGGCCGTGATTGAAGAAAAGCGTGCCATCAGCGAAGCTACCGTGTTCGAGGCAAGTTTGCAGGCGCGTGATGAGCAAGGGAACGTTTTGGAATCGGTTTCCTTCCGGTCGGCAGAAGGTGGAAAAGTGAGCGTCACCGTTCCGGTGATGATTTATCGTAAAGTATCCCTCACACCGGCTGCGTTGCATGTACCTGCCGGTTACACCGATATAAAGAATCTCGTTACGGTATCGCCTAAGGAGATAGAGCTGTGGGGTGTACCGTCGGAAATCGACGAGTATATCGAATCGGTTCAAAAGCAGATTCAGGTTGATTTTGACCATCTCACCCCGGATACGCTGACCCGAACAGTCACGCTGGAAACGGTGGATGGAATCCGACCGATTAACGGAAAGGAGACCATCAAGGTCAAAGTGGCTCTATCCGGTCTTTCCAAGCGCACCTTAGAGGTGCCGCTGTCGGCCTCTAATTTCTCGGTTACCAACTGCCCGGCGGGGTATACGGTCACCACCACCCAGACCAAATTGCCCACCGTCACGTTGTACGGCTCTTCGCGTGCATTGAATCGCGTTAAGGTGTCGGATATTCGCGTGGTTGTGGATATGGCTAACACGGCGACGCCCGGCCAACAGACGGTGCGTGCGCGCTTGGTTGTCGGAAACCAGAACACTGTGTGGGCTTATTACGGCAAAGACAGCGCCGGTGTAGAGGTGCTGGTATCGGTTGCTCAATCTTAGAACAAATCAAACAAAAGGCGCCTGTTACCCACAGCATGGGTAACAGGCGCCTTTTCCTTATTTCATCAGTACAAAGCGGTCTTTTTGAGAGCATTTACATCCGTTGTAAAGCTACCTGCCTTGTCGGAGCTCCCCGGGATGATAATGGTGTCGCAGAGGCTACCGGTATTGCCGTTGGCCAGATAGTCCAGCGTGCTTTCGTAGGCGGTGTAATCCTGTATCCGCAGATTGGTTTGAGCCAGATTGGATAGGGTGGAAAAGTCGCCGTGCAGACTGCGGTTTGGCAAGAGATATTGGTTGAGTATAGCGGTCAACAAGTCGGCACCGGCGTTTTGTTGTGCGTGGGGTTGTTGCCATTTGGTATAGCGCAACAGCCCGGCCGTTTGTGCGGCTGTGAGAATGCGGTCACCGGCTTGCAAGCGAACGCTTGCGCCGTTTTGTTCGGTGAATTGCACCGTTTCCGGTAACGTGTAAGAAACGCCTTCTTCCAGGTCGTTAAGGAAGGTTTCTGCGTCCGCAGAGGAAAGAGCGAGATAGTGCCGAACAGTCAGTTTGGTGAGCGCGGACACCTGCTCCGTGGCTTTGGCCGGGCCGTGTTTGTGTAGGGCTTCGGTCAGCGTCAAGCCGATGGGGGTGATGGTTTTTGCCGGGATGGTGGCACAATGCATGGCCACGTCTGCGGGTGCGGCTTGTACCAGCCAAAACCGTTCCGCTCCGGCGTCGGTGAGAATGACCAATAGTTGTGTGGTGTCCGCTTTGGTGTAGACCGGTGTGACGACATCGTTCGGTTCACTGTTTTGTGATTCAGGGGATGGATGAGAGAGCTGATGGCGTACAAACAGCCAGCCGAGCAATATAGCCAACACAAGGGCCAGCGCCGCGATAGCCAGTATGAACTGGGTGCGCTGCCCGAGGGGACGTCTTTTTCGAAAATATAAGGGCATAGGCGATGGCCTCTCTTTCTCGATTATTGGGGCGGCGTTTCCACGCCCAGCAGAACGTCGTTTTCCCGCCCGGTGATGGTGATCGCCATCTGTCCGTTTTCACGGCGGTCGGTTTTCACCCGCACGGTCAGATAGGTGTCGGTGTGACCGACAACCGTGCCGTCGTCCTCCCACGTTTCGGGCAACACCCACACGGTGCGTCCGATGTACGTTTGCGCATACGCGTTGGCGGTTTCTTGGCACACCTCTGTCAGCCGGCGACTGCGCTGTGCTTTGGTGGCGTTTTGGATTTGGTGCGGCATTTTATCGGCGGGGGTGCCGGGGCGACGGGAGTACGGAAACACGTGCACACGCGCAAACCCCATTTTTTGCACGAATGTGAGCGATTGTTCAAACTCCTCCTCCGTCTCACCGGGGAACCCGACCATGACGTCGGTGGTGAGAGCACAGCCCGGGAACAAGCGGCGCAGACGGTCGCACAAATCCGCAAAAAGAGTTGTATCATAGTGGCGGTTCATGCGGCGCAGTGTGGCGTCGCACCCGCTTTGCAGGGCGATGTGAAATTGCGGGCATAGCTTTGGTTGGGCGGATAAGCGTTCGAGAAGTGCGTCGGTCAAGAAATCCGGTTCCAGCGAACCCAGGCGGATGCGTTCCAGCCCTTCGACAGCACACGCGGCGTCGAGGGCGTCTGCGATGGTCAGCCCGCAATCCTGTCCGTAGGCGGTGAGGTTAATACCCACCAACACGACCTCTCGATATCCCGCCGCGGCTAATTGCTCCAACTCTTGCCGGATTTCTTCCGGATGACGGGAACGCACGCGCCCCCGAGCATAGGGGATGATGCAATAGGAGCAAAAACGATTGCATCCGTCCTGTATTTTCACAAAGGCACGGGTGCGCTCGTGAAAGGCGTGAATGTTTAAGGATTCAAAGGTTTTGTTATGGTCGGGGATGCGCACGATACGTTGCTTGTGGGTGAGAAATTCAGCCACACAAGTCGGCAAAAGACGGCGCGCGGCGTTGCCGAGCACGATGTCCGCTTCCATGAAAGAGGCGGCCGTTTCGGGATAGGCTTGCGGCATACAGCCGGTGAGCACCAGTATGGCCGTGGGATTGTCCCGTCGGCAGCGCCGCAGCAGTTGACGCAGTTTGCGGTCGCTCTCACCGGTGACGGTGCAGGAATTGATGACAAGCACGTCGCTGTCCGCCCGCCCGCCATTAAAATCCGTTGTTTGCCAGCCGGCTTGTTCCATCATGTGGCGCATGGCTTCCGTTTCGTATTGATTTACTTTACACCCGAGGGTATAAAACGCGATTTTCATCATACACACAAATCCATTCTGCAAAATCTGTCGATATATTGTCAAAACTTTTTATCGCAATCAATATATTATAGCCTATTTTTCCGCAAAAAGCAATAACGGCTCAAATTTCGGTTGCCTTTTGGCAAGAAAACTGGTATACTGAATCATATCGTTTGGTTATTTATCGAAAGGGGTTATCGGTATGGCGTATTCTTTCTTTGCCATGCTCTCTCGCATGAAGAACATCTATCGCTGGGCGTTGATGCGCAACACCCGCCTGGAAAACGTGAGCGAACATTGCCACGAGGTGGCGGTGCTGGCGCACGTATTGGCGTTGCTCACCAACCGCCATCACGGCGGACAGGTGGATGTCCAGCGTTGTGTGATGCTGGCGGTATACCATGACACGCCGGAAATCCTGACCGGCGATATGCCGACGCCGGTGAAACATGGCAACCCCGCCATACGCGAAGCATACCGGCAGGTAGAAAAGACGGCTTGTGAAAAACTGCTGCATATGTTGCCGGAGGATTTGCGCGATGAGTATGCGCAGGTGTTGCAACCGGACGATTGTATGGAGATGCAGATTGTCAAAGCAGCAGATAAACTGTCCGCTTTGATTAAGTGTGTGGAAGAATTGGCGCAAGGCAATCGGGAATTTGCGAGCGCTCGAAAAGCAACCGAGCGCTCCATTCGGGCGATGCATCTGCCGGCGGCAGAGGAGTTTTTGGATGCGTATTTGCCCGCGTACGAACTGCCTTTGGATGACCAATGATTCCGGCGGTTGTTTCGTGTAGATAGCGTAGAAGATATTTCAGCGAAAACGAGGCGTTTGCATTGTATAAAATTGTACGTAAAGACATTTTGAATGCGACGGTCACGCGGATGGATATCCTGGCTCCGTTGGTAGCCAAAAAGGCGAAAGCGGGACAGTTTATTATCCTTCGTGTGGATGAGTCGGGTGAGCGTATTCCGCTGACAATAGCGGATTATAATCGCGCGGCGGGCACGGTTTCCATCATTTTTCAGACCGTGGGTGCGACGACCGAGCAGTTGGCACGGCGGCACGTGGGTGATTATGTGATGGATTTTGTCGGACCGCTGGGTTGCGCGACGCGCATCGAAGGGCTCAAAAAGGTCGCGATTATCGGTGGCGGTGTGGGCTGTGCGATTGCCTATCCTGTGGCAAAAGCGTTGCATGAGCAAGGCGCAGAGGTGCACACCATTGCCGGCTTCCGTAATAAAGATTTATGCATATTGGAACAGGAATTTGCTGCGGTTAGTGACAAATTCTGTGTTATGACGGACGATGGCTCTTGTGGAGAAAAGGGCTTGGTCACCGACGCGTTGCGTTCGCTGATTACGAGCGGCGAACAATACGACGAGGTGATAGCCATCGGCCCGCTTATTATGATGAAATTCGTGGCGGCGCTCACCAAGGAATATGGCATCAAAACCGTGGTCAGCATGAACTCGATTATGATTGATGGCACCGGTATGTGCGGCGGTTGCCGCTTGACGGTGGGTGGCGAGGTAAAATTCGCCTGTGTAGACGGACCGGAGTTTGATGGGCATTTGGTGGATTTTGACGAGGCGATGCAACGCAACGCGATGTATCGCGAGCAGGAGCATCACGCACACGAGAAAACCTGCCGTTTGTTTCGTGAGGGGGTGCGATAATCATGCCGAATCTATCTATGATAAAAACTCCCATGTCGACGCAGGAACCGTGCGTGCGGCGGCAGAACTTTGACGAAGTGGCCATGGGGTATACCCCTGAGCAAGCGATGCAAGAAGCACAGCGTTGTTTGCGGTGTGCCAACAAACCTTGCACCGGAGGGTGTCCGGTGGGGGTGGATATTCCCACCTTTATCGCACGGATAGCGCAAGGGGAATTCGAGGATGCCTATCAGGTGATTTCCCGCGCGAATTCTTTACCGGCGGTTTGCGGTCGTGTGTGTCCCCAGGAAACACAATGCGAAAAACGCTGCGTACGCGGCCTGAAAGGGGAACCGGTGGCGATTGGCCGCTTGGAGCGATTTGCCGCTGATTGGCATAATGCGCATACAAAACCCGACATGGTGGAGAAGCCCGCAAAAAATGGCCATAAAGTGGCGGTTGTGGGTTCCGGACCAGCCGGTTTGGCGTGCGCCGGTGATTTGGTTAGAAAAGGGTACGACGTCACCTTGTATGAAGGCTTGCATTTGGCTGGCGGTGTGTTGGTGTACGGCATTCCTGAATTTCGTCTGCCCAAATCCGTTGTGCAAAGAGAAATTGACACCTTACAGGCAATGGGTGTTTGTGTGCAAACCAACACGGTCATCGGCAAAACGCTGTCGGTGGACGAACTGTTGCAAGAGAACGGCTTTGAGGCGGTGTTTATTGGTTCGGGTGCGGGGTTGCCGCGGTTTATGGGCATCCCGGGTGAAAACTTGAACGGCGTGTATTCCGCCAATGAATTCCTCACCCGCATCAATTTGATGAAAGCCTACCAGCCGGACAGTGCAACGCCTATTTATCGTGCAAAACACGTGGTGGTCGTGGGCGGCGGAAACGTGGCGATGGATGCCGCTCGGTGCGCGATGCGTCTGGGAGCGGAAAGCGTGTCGATTGTATATCGTCGCTCGGAGGCGGAATTACCCGCCCGTGCAGAGGAGATTGAGCATGCCAAAGAGGAAGGTATATGTTTGCGCACGCTTGCCAATCCGGTGGAGATTGTAGCGGATGACCACTATGGTGTGGCAGGTGTTCGTTGCGTGGAGATGATGCTGGGCGAGCCGGATGCGTCCGGTCGCCGCCGTCCGGTGGAAAAGCCGGACAGCGTGTTTGTGTTGGATGCGGATTGTGTCATTATGGCAATCGGTACCGCCCCGAATTCGCTTATCAAATCCACCACCGACGGTCTGAAAATCCAATCGTGGGGTGGTATCCAAGCCGATCAACAGGGAGCCACGTCCCGTGCGGGCGTGTACGCCGGCGGCGATGCGGTGACCGGTTCAGCTACCGTTATTCTCGCGATGGGCGCCGGAAAAACGGCGGCAGCGGCGATGGATGCGTATATCATGGAAAAACAATAAATTTTCAGCCGGATGTCATTTGGCATCCGGTCTTTTTTGGCTTTTTTCGATGCGTATGCTTGAAAAAAAGAGAAATAAGAGTTATAATGCTATATATCTATATGTGTTGTGTATATTTTGTTTGTTTTTCCGCCACACTAGGGCGGGGTGATAAACAATGACCGAACAGCCGAAAAAAGATGAAAAAGATGCGCCCGAGCAGGAAAACGAAACCGAGCATTTGAAACAACGCTTGCAGATGGTGGAGGATACCGGCTCGGTGACCACCGACAACGGAACACACCGCATTCATTGCATGACGGTTGTCGGGCAGATCGAGGGGCACTATGCGTTGCCGGCCGAAACCAAAGCAACCAAATACGAACACATGATACCGCAACTTGTAGCTGTGGACGAAAGCCAGGAGATTGAAGGGCTTTTGTTGCTGCTCAACACGGTGGGCGGGGATGTGGAAGCAGGGCTTGCCCTTGCGGAACTGATAGCCGGGATGAAAAAGCCTACCGTTTCGGTGGTGCTGGGTGGCGGCCATTCGATTGGTGTGCCTTTGGCGGTGGCGGCGCGGCGTTCGTTTATTGTGCCGTCGGCAACGATGACCATCCATCCGGTGCGTATCAATGGATTGGTGCTCGGTGTACCGCAAGCTTTTACGCATTTTCAGCGGATGCAGGAGCGGATTATTGATTTTGTGTGCCGCCATTCCCGCATGTCTTCGGAGCGGTTTTCTGAGTTGTGTATGAACACCGGGGAGTTGGCTACGGACGTGGGCACGGTGCTGGATGGCGCCGAAGCGGTGCAAGAGGGATTGATTGATGCGCTCGGCTCGCTGAAAGAGGCTATGCAAGCGCTGTATACGATGATTGAGCAATCTGCCGGGTGCTGACACCCGGATACATATATGGGAGGGTATATACCTATGGCAACCCGTAAAAAGAACACACGAAAAACAACCAAGAGCGCCGCTCGTGAAACGGTGGCACAGCGAAACGCACGCCGACAGGTGCATGCAGTCATTTTATTTGCTGTCGCAGTGCTGACGATGTGCTTTGCCGCTATCCCGGGAGAAAATGTATGGACCTGGGTGCACGTGGTGCTGCGAGGACTGTTTAGCTTCAGCGCGTACATATTACCTATTGTGCTGGCCTTTGTGGCGGTGCTGATGGCCATGGATAAAGAACACGGCAGCGTGGCGGCGCGCGTGTGGCAGAGCGGCGTGTTTGTCGTTTTGCTTAATAGCGTGGTGTACACGTTCACTATGGACGCGCACACGGCGGGCTTTTTCCCGATGCTCAAAGAAACCTTCTTGCAAGGTAAATCTTGCCGTGGCGGCGGCGCATTGGGTGTCGTTTTGGGTTATCCTTTTGAGAAATTATTTGGAGACGTCGGCGCAAAAATCATTATTTTGTTGCTGACGGTGGTCTTTTTCATGCTGATTACCGGCACCACCATTTTGGCGGTGGCGCGTGCTATTCGCAAGCCGGTGGATAAAACGCGGGAGAGCATCGAACAAGCCATGAATCATACGGCGGAACGGTTGCAAACGGCGCGTGAGAAAGAGAGCTCTATTGATATTGAATTAGGCGATGGATATGCAGGCACCACCCGTCGCAAAAAACGGGCGGCCCAACCGGTGGTTTGCGAGCCGGAGATGCCTCAAACGGATGCGCCGGTGTCGGCGGTTTCTGACGATAAATTGGCCGCGTTGCAGGCGGCGAATGCCGCCATGCACGAGGAGCCGGCTCCGGCTCCTCTCACAGAGGAGGAAAAATCCGCCTTCGCACAGGAGGTGGAGGTGCAGGCGCAAGCCAAAGAGGGCGAGGAAAGCGTATATCGCTATCCGCCGCTGACGCTGTTGGATGCGGCGGAAACAGGTGCGAGCCGGCAGATGGCTGAGGCGGATAAAAACAGCGTCGGTCAATTGCTGGTGAATACGCTGAAAGATTTTGGTATCAGCACCCGGCTCAGCGAGGTCACCTGTGGCCCTTCTGTGACGCGGTATGAACTGGAACCCAGCCCGGGTGTGAAAATCAGCCGTATCACCGGTTTGTCAGACGATATTGCGTTGCGTCTGGCGACCACCGGCGTGCGTATAGAGGCCCCGATTCCGAATAAGGCGGCGGTGGGCATTGAGGTGCCGAATAAATCCCGTCGCACGGTACGGTTGCGCTCGTTGCTGGATACCGGCGATTATCGCAACGCCAAAGGGCGGCTGACGGTGGCGCTCGGTCAGGATATCGAAGGTCGTTTGGTGATGGCCGATTTGGCGAAGATGCCGCACTTGCTGATTGCCGGTACCACCGGTTCAGGTAAATCGGTGTGCACCAATTCCATGATACAGTCCGTCTTGTTCCGGGCGCGTCCGGACGAGGTCAAGATGATTCTTATCGACCCGAAGAAGGTTGAATTCGGCGTATACAACGGCATTCCGCACTTGCTGGTGCCGGTGGTGACCGACCCGCGCAAGGCGGCGGGTGCGCTGAGTTGGGCGGTCAACGAGATGCTCAAACGCTATCAGATGTTTGCGGAAAGCAAGGCGCGCGACATTAACGATTACAACGAAATCGCTCGGCGGGAGGGCAAATTCCCGCCGCTGCCGCTGATTATGATTGTCATTGACGAGTTGGCGGATTTGATGATGGCCGCGGCTAACGAGGTGGAGGATTCCATCTGCCGCTTGGCACAGATGGCGCGTGCGGCGGGTATGCACATGGTGATTGCAACGCAGCGTCCGTCGGTGGACGTTATCACCGGTCTGATTAAGGCCAACATTCCAAGTCGTCTGGCCTTGACGGTGGCGAGCGCGGTGGACAGCCGTACCATCTTGGATGCGGGCGGTGCGGAGAAACTGTTGGGCTATGGCGATATGCTGTTTATGCCGCTGGGCCAATCTAAGCCGACCCGTGTGCAAGGATGTTTTGTCAGCAACCAAGAAATTGAGCGGGTGATTGACTTCCTCAAATCGGAAGAGGACACGCAAGAATATGACCAAGAAATCATAAACGAGATTGAAAAACAAGCGGCGGCGACCGGCCGCGCGAACAGTCGTGCCGACGGCGATGAGCGGGACGATGAAACGGATGAGGCTTTGCCGCAGGCGATTGAAATTGCGGTGGAAGCAGGGCAAATCTCCACATCTATGTTACAGCGCAAGCTTCGCTTTGGTTATGCGCGCGCGGGCCGTATCATCGACCAAATGGAGTCGCGCGGCATCATTGGCCCGAGTGAAGGTAGCAAACCGCGTAAAGTGCTGATTACGCGGCAACAGTGGATTGAGATGAACATGAACCAGTCCGACGAATAAAACGGGCGAAAGGGGCTACATAATGGCACGCACCGCAAAACGTATGACCAAGAAACAAAAAGAGAAACTTGCCGGTGCGCTGCTGGTGGTTGTGCTGGTAAGCTTGGCGTTGACGATCGGCTCGTTGGTTCCCTCTTTGGATCTGCCCGGTTGGGGCGATTTGTTTGCGCCGCTGAATGCGCCCTATTCCTCGGTGGAGGGGGAGATGGAGGTGCATTTCATCGACGTTGGGAATGCGGATTGCACCTTGGTGCGGCAGGGAGATTTTTGTGTGTTGATAGATGCTGGTGAGCGGGGCGACCGCAACCGCATTTTGCAATATCTCAATGACGCCGGGGTGCGGCGGCTGGATTTGGTGATCGCCACCCATGCCCATGCGGACCATATCGGCAGTATGGCGGCTGTGCTGGAATCCATTCCGACCGAGCGGATGTTGCTCGCTTATATGGCGCCGGAAGATACCCCCACCTCTGCGACCTATATTGATATGTTGGAGGTGCTGGATGAAAAATCTATTCCGGTGGAAGAGGCGGTGCCGGGCGCCGTTTACACGGTGGGAGAGGCACAGTTGCAGGTGCTGGCTCCCATCGAAATGAGCAGCGATTGCAACGACATGTCGGTGGTCACTCGTTTAACTTTTGGCAAGACGGCCTTTTTGTTTGCCGGGGATGCCGAGGTCGCCGTGGAAAAGGATATCCTGAATAGCGGATATGCCGTGCAATCGACGGTGTTAAAAGTGGGGCATCACGGGGCGTCTACCTCGTCGTCTGCCGCTTTTTTGAAACGCGTCGCGCCGCAATATGCGGTCATACCTTGCGGCAGCGGGAATAGCTATGGTCATCCGCATACCGAAACGTTGGAGCGATTAGACGGATTGGGTGCGACGGTATATCGTAGTGATGTGCACGGTGATGTGGTGTTCACCAGCGATGGGGACACCGTTTCGATAGAAACGGAGGAATAAGCCTTGTGGTATAGTTTTGACCGCCAAGAGGGAGAAATCGCGGTTTTGGTGAACGACCAGGGAGACAGCATAGAGGTGCCGATATCCTCTTTGCCGCCGCACACAAAGGTTGGTGCGCGTCTGCGTCAAAGCGATGCCGGGTTTGTTTTGGACCAAGAGGAAACCGTTCGTCGACGGCAGTACGTGCTGGATTTGCAGGCTCGTCTGCGCAGCAAAAACAAGCCGTCGTAACAAGTTGTTTTGAAAGAGTGAACAGCCTTGCCGGGCTTTGTTGCCGGCGGGGCTGTTTTTTTGTGTAAAATAGGCGCAAAAACAATGGTTTTTCCTTGACATAAAGAGGGCAAACTGGTAAAATGTAGGGTGAATAAAAATGGGTATGTATAAGCATTTTCTCTTGCTGTTATAGGCGAGGGAAAGGAGGGGAACAACGATGGTACACAGCATGACCGGCTATGGTCGCGGCCAGGATGTCGTGGATGGATTAGCCGTGGTGGTGGAAATCAAATCGGTGAACCACCGATATTACGAATATTCTTCGCGTTTGCCGCGAGGATATGGCTTTTTGGATGATAAGTTGAAGAGTTATCTGCAACAACGCATTAGCCGAGGAAAGGTGGATGTGTTTGTGCAGGTGCACGCGCTGGAAACAGCCGGCAGCGAGGTTGTGGTTGACCATGCATTGGCACAGAGTTATTTAGAGGCTTTACGCGATTTGTCCCAGCGTTATGGCGTGCGGGATGATGTGACGGCGGCGGCGCTGTCGCGGTATCCTGAGGTGCTGACGATACAACAGGCGGCCATAGACGAGGATAAAACCTGGGAAGCGGTGCGTATTGTCGCTGAACAGGCGCTCGAACGGTTTATTGCCATGCGGCAGCAGGAGGGTGCGCGTATGCGAGAGGATATCCTTTCACGTGGCGAGACCATTCGGCAGGCGGTGGCGGCGGTGGAGCAGCGTTCTCCCCAAACCGTGCGCGAGCACATGGAAAAGGTAGAAACCCGCATGCGGGAGTTGTTGCAGGGGGTGCCGGTGGACGAGGCGCGTCTGCTTAACGAGGCGGCTGTGTATGCCGATAAGGTGGCCGTGGCAGAGGAAACGGTGCGCCTGAACAGCCACCTTGACCAACTGGCCCAGTTGCTGGATAGCGGCGAGGCGGTCGGTCGCAAATTGGATTTCCTCGTGCAGGAGATGAACAGAGAAACCAACACCATTGGCTCAAAATGCAGCGATTTGGAACTGACGCGTATTGTGGTGGATATTAAGGCGGAGATTGAAAAAATCCGCGAACAAATCCAGAACATCGAATAACCGCATTGAGGTGATCAAATGAAACTTATCAACATCGGTTTTGGCAACATGGTGGCGGCGGGCCGTGTGATTGCGATTGTCAGCCCGGAATCGGCTCCTATCAAACGCATCATCCAGGATGCAAAAGAGCGAGGCTCGCTCATCGACGCCACATACGGTCGCCGCACGCGTGCGGTGCTGATGATGGACAGCGACCATGTGATTTTGTCGGCGGTGCAACCGGAAACGGTGGCCAACCGCGTCTCTGTGGATAGTGAGGAGGCGCTCAATGAACAAGAATAAAGAAGGGCTTTTGATTGTTCTGTCCGGTCCGTCCGGTTCCGGAAAAGGCACGATTATCAAATCGTTGCTTGCAGGGCGCGAAGATACGGTGCTGTCCATATCCATGACCACCCGAGCGCCCCGCCCCGGTGAGGTGGACGGCGTGCATTATTTCTTCCGCACACGGGAACAGTTTGAACAAGTCATTGCCGAAGACGGCTTTTTGGAATATGCCGAATACAACGGAAATTATTACGGCACCCCCGAGGCGCCTATTCGCCGTTGGCTTAGCGAAGGCAAAAATGTGATTTTAGAAATCGAGGTACAGGGCGCGGAAAAAGTGATGAACCACCGTTCCGATTTGGTGTCTATCTTTATCACCATTCCGTCCATAGAGGAACTCGAACGTCGCTTGCGCGACCGTGGCACCGAAACCGAGGAAAAGGTGCGCGGACGCATGGAAACGGCCGGTTGGGAATTGTCGCGGGCGTTTCGGTATGATTATGTTGTGCTCAACGATGAGGTGGAGGCGGCAACCCGCCGTATCAACACCATTATCGATGCAGAATCCATGCGGTACAGCCGTATGGAAAATACAGTTTTGGAGGTATTGAGAGATGTTAGCACCCAATGATATTGAAGAATTGAAAGGCGAAAACAGCCGATATGCCGTGGTTGTTGGGGTGGCCAAACGGGCCCGCCAGATTGCGGAAGAAGCGCAGGATGATAAAGAGATTTTAGTGGAAAAGCCGGTGAGTCTGGCCATTCAAGATTTCCGGGCGGGCGATTGCTCGTTGTTGATGTTGGACGACGAGGACTAAGCAAGAAAAAGCAGAGGAGGGAGAACGATGCCGGAGACAACAGTGGTGCAAATTGCTGTGGACCAGACAGCGTTCTCTTATGACAAATTATACTCCTATTGCTGGCCGGAATCGTGGGGAGAACCTCGTATAGGGGCGCGTGTGTTGGTGCCTTTTGGGCGTGGTGACCGTTGTCGTCAAGGGCTGGTTATGTCCTGCGCGCGGGAAATCGACACCAAAAAGTATAAAACGGTCGCCTCGGTGATTGATGAACAACCTTTGCTCAGCGAAGAGATGTTGCATCTGGCTCGTTTCATGCAAGAGAGAACTTTTTGTCCGCTGTTTGATGCGGTGCGTGCGATGTTGCCGACTGGTCTGTACATGAAGGTAAAACCAGTCTTGCGCCCCGCCGCGGATGTGCCGCCCGCCGTTTTGGAGGGTTTGTCCGCGGATGAGAGACAGTTGCTTGCGTTTGTGTCCAAGTGTCCCGGCGGCGCCGATGAGGATACCGTTTTGCAGCGCTTGGGTTTGCAAGACAATGCACCGGCTCTGCGCCATTTGTTGGAATTGGGCGTTTTGTTGCGTGGCGCGGACGCCTTTCGCCAGTGGGGCGATGCCACGGTGCGCACGGTGCGTCTGTGTCCGCAGTCGGACGATACCCCTCTGCCTAAACTGACCGAAAAACAGCGGTCCGTCCTATCTCTGTTAGAGGACGTAGGTGCCGCCTCGTTGAAAGAGGTATGTTATTTTACCGGTGTTACAGCGGCGGTGGTGACGGCGCTCGCGCGCAAAGGGCTGGTCGAGATGTACGATGCGGAGGTGCTGCGTACCCCGTATGACACGGCAGATATTCCCGCTGTGCCGGTGCCTGTTCTCAGCGAACAACAGCAACAGGCGCATGACACCTTGTTGCGCCTGTATCAGAGCGGCGAGCCGGCGGGTGCGTTGTTATACGGCGTGACCGGCAGCGGAAAAACCGCTGTGTATATGCAGCTGATTGACCGTGTGCTGGCAGATGGTCGGCAGAGCATTGTGCTGGTGCCGGAGATTTCTCTCACGCCACAGGCTGTGGCGCTGTTTGTCGGCCGCTATGGCCGACAGGTCGCGGTGTTGCACAGCTGTTTGTCCATCGGCGAGCGTATGGATGAATGGAAACGCATCAAGCGGGGAGAAGCCCGCATTGTGATAGGCACGCGTTCGGCGGTGTTTGCCCCTTGTGATAATATCGGCCTTATCATTTTGGACGAAGAGCAGGAGCATACGTATAAATCCGAATCGTCTCCCCGCTATCATGCGCGAGACATTGCCCGTTTCCGTTGCGCCCATCATAAGGCATTGTTGTTGTTGAGTTCCGCCACCCCGTCGGTGGAAAGTTTTCACGCTGCGAAGGCCGGCCGTTATACGCTTGTGGAGTTGCCCAGTCGATATGGCGAGGCAACCTTGCCGCAGGTAGAGGTGGCAGATATGCGACAAGAGCCGGGCGTCGAGGGGGCTATTGGGTCCACCTTGTTGCAGGCTATGCAGACGTGTCTGGATGAAGGACGGCAGGTTATTTTACTATTAAATCGGCGTGGCTTCCACACGCACGTATCTTGTCGTTCCTGCGGACAGGTGGTCACCTGTCCGTCGTGCAGTATTTCTATGACGTATCATCGGGCGAACAACCGGCTGATGTGTCATTATTGTGGACATACGTGTGCGTTGCCGAAGAGATGCCCGAGCTGTGACTCGGATAAGATGCAGTATGCCGGATACGGCACCCAGCTGATAGAAGAAGAATTGACACGGCTGTTCCCTGATGTGTCGGTGCTGCGTATGGATACCGACACCACGATGTCGCGCACGGCTTATGAGAAAAAATTTCGTGCGTTTGCTGAGGGGAAATACAGCATCATGATAGGCACCCAGATGGTGGCGAAGGGACTGGATTTCCCTAAGGTCGGGTTGGTTGGCGTGTTATCCGCGGACCAATCGCTGTATAGCGATGATTACCGCAGTTTTGAGAGCACCTTTTCTCTGCTGACGCAGGTGATTGGCCGTGCGGGGCGCCGTCAGGCGCAAGGAAAGGCGGTCATCCAAACCTACACACCGGATAATCCGGTGATAGAATTGGCGTCGCAACAAGATTATGTGCATTTTTATGAATTGGAGATCGCCGCACGGCGTATGATGCATTATCCGCCGTATGCGGACTTGTTTCAATTCGGATTTTCCGGTGCAAACGAAATGCAGGTGCGGCAAGCGGCGCGCTGGCTGTTGCAACAGTTGCAGACGGTGGCCACCGGTGAGTATGCGGATTTGCCGATCATCGCATTAGATCCGACGCCCGCTTCGGTGTTGCGAGTGGCGGGAAAATATCGATACAAGTTGTTGCTTAAAGCGCGCAACACAGCGCGCATGCGGGATATGGTGCGACAGGTGTTACAGTTGTTTCATGCAAGCCCGCTTTGTCGTGCGGTGAGCGTTTATGTGGATATTAATCCGGCGTCCATGCTTTGACGTGGCGTTATATGTAGAAAGGAGCCGACAGGATGGCTACCAGAACAATCCTAACCGATAAAGATCCCATTTTGCATAAAATATGTAAACCGGTGGAAAAATTTGATGAGCGGTTGTGGCAGTTATTAGATGACATGGCCGACACGCTCAAAAAGGCCGACGGTGTCGGCTTGGCGGCGCCCCAGGTGGGGGTGTTGCGCCGTGTGTTCATTATGGATGTGGGGGATGGTCTGCGGGAGTGTATCAACCCCACGATTTTAGAAGAACGTGGTGTCCAGGAATGCACCGAGGGGTGCCTTTCCAGCCCCGGAGAATACGGGACAATCAAGCGCCCCGCGACGGTGAAATTACAGGCACAAAATCGGCATGGGAAGTTTTTCATCGTCACACTGGACGGCTTGGCCGCACAATGCGCCAGCCATGAAAACGACCACTTGGATGGCATTTTATTCAAAAGCAAGGTCGAGCGGATGTTAACGCCGGATGAATTGAGATAAATCAGATAACGGGGAGGGGTACGGCATGAAACTGATATTTATGGGCACACCGGATTTTGCCGTGCCCAGTCTGCAACGCTTGTTGGCGGATGGCCATGAGGTGTGTTTGGTGGTGACCCAACCGGATAAGCCGGTGGGCCGCAAACAAATTTTGACCCCTTCCGCGGTCAAAGCGTATGCTTTGGAGCAAAACCTGCCGGTGTATCAGCCGGAGTCCATGCGCACGCCGGAGGCGTTGGCGCGTCTGCAAGAAGAACAGGCGGATGCCATTGTGGTGGTTGCGTATGGTAAGATTCTGCCGAAGTCGGTATTGGAGGCGACGCCGTACGGTTGCATCAACGTGCACGGTTCGTTGTTGCCCCGGTATCGAGGGGCGGCACCGGTGCAGTGGGCGGTGCTCAATGGCGATGCGGAGAGCGGTGTCACCACCATGCAACTGGATGAGGGCGTAGATACGGGGGATATTTTACTGATGTCCCGCCGTCTGCTCGATGATACCATGACCGGGGGCGAATTGTTTGATTTGTTAGCCCTGGATGGGGCCGATTTATTGAGCGAAACCTTACAACGCTTGCAAGAGGGCACGTTGCAGCCGACGCCGCAACCGAGCGAAGGGGCTTGCTATGCTGCCATGTTGAGCAAATCCATGTCCCCGCTTGGTTGGGATAAACCGGCGGCCACTCTGCACAATCAGGTGCGCGGGATGAATCCTTGGCCGGTGGCTACCTGTGGTGTGTCCGGCAAGCGATTAAAAGTGTTCAAAAGCCGCGTGGGCGAGGCTGTGAGCGCCGCCCCCGGTACGGTAGTTTCCATCCAGCCGTTGGCGGTTGCTTGTGGCGATGGTTACGCCCTTGTTTTGGAAGAAGTACAGGCCGAGGGGGCCCGTCGGATGCCGGCGGCGGATTTTTTGCGCGGCCACCCGCTGACGGTCGGTGCTATGTTTGAGTAAACTGTGATAGATAGGAAGGAAGCGCGCGTATGCCCTTTTTCTATATGGATTATTGGTATTTCGTGCTGGTGTTGCCGGCATTGTTGGTTACCGTGTGGGCGCAAATTCGTGTCAAATCGGTTTTCAATAAATACAGCCGCGTATCCGTTGCTTGCGGCATGACCGGCGCACAAACCAGCGAATATATTCAACAGGCAAACGGCGTGCGCACTTCTTTGCGAGCAATCGATGGCGCCATGACCGACTACTATGACCCGAGGAACAATTGCATTTCTTTGTCTGCGCCGGTGTTTTCGCATAGCACCGTAGCGGCGGTGGGCGTGGCGGCCCACGAAACCGGGCATGCGATTCAGCATGCTCGGGGATATGTTCCGGTTCGCTTGCGTACCGCGCTCGTGCCGGTGACGAATTTTGCTTCTTCCATTTCGCCACTGTTGGTGGTGCTCGGGATTGTCATGAGCATGGAACCGCTGGCTTATGCGGGGATTATCCTGTTTTCCGTGGCGGTCTTTTTCCAACTGGTCACCTTGCCGGTGGAATTCAACGCCAGCGCGCGGGCTGTTGGTGCGTTGCAGGACAGCGGAAAGTTTACCCCGGAAGAAATTAAAGGGGTGCGCCGTGTGTTGACGGCGGCGGCTTTGACGTATGTGGCCGCGTTGTTTGTATCGCTTATGAGTTTGCTGCGGCTGATTTTGCTGGTTTCGGGTAGCCGCGGCCGGCGTCGATGAACGCCCGGCAAGCCGCGGTGACGGCACTTTTGCATATAGATGAGCAGGGCTGCTATTCAAACATGGCGTTGGATGCTTGTTTGGAGCGCGTTTCACCGACGGCCGCTGACAAGGCGTTGGCTACCCGCCTATTGTATGGCGTAACAGAACGGCGGCTGACGCTCGATTATCTTCTCAATGAGATTTCGGCTACACCGGTGAAAAAGATGCATCCTGCGGTGCGTGAGATTTTGCGGGTGGGCGTCTATCAACTGGTGTATATGGATAAAACCCCTGCCTACGCCGCCATCGATGGCGCGGTACAACTGACGCGTGCTATGGGACAGGGACGGCTCGCCGGTTTTGTCAATGGCGTGCTTCGGCAGGTGCAACGGCAAGCGGGTGCTTTGTTAGAGTGCTTGCCGTCCACCGATAAGGGCTTGGAGCGGCGCTATTCCTGTCCGCGGCATTGGTTGCGCGCTTGGCGTGATGCCTATGGAGAGGACGTGCTGCAAGGTCTGTTGCAGACCTTTAACGAAGCGCCGCCGGCGTATATCCGTGTGAACACAGGCTGTGGCTCGGCACAAGCTTTGCGGGAGCAATGGGAACAAGCGGGCATTGCCTGTCGTCCGATAGAGGGGCTGGAAAACGGGTTTGAAATCTTGCGTCCCGCTTTACTCCGCGAACTGCCGGAGTCGATGCAACGAGCGTTTTATTTTCAAGATTTAGCTTCCCAATGGGCTTGTCAAGCGTTACAACCGCTTCCCGGTGAACGGATAGCGGACGTGTGCGCCGCCCCGGGCGGAAAAACCATGACCATAGCCCAGATGATGGGGGATACCGGGCATATACGTGCCGGTGATATCCACGAACATAAATGTCGCGGGTTGGTGCAGCGAGTAAAGCAATATGGCTTTACATGCATAGAAGTCGAACAACATGACGCATCCGCCCCGTGGCCGGCGGACATGCACGGCATGTTTGACCGAGTGGTGTGCGATGTGCCTTGTTCCGGGTTGGGCGTCATTCGCCGCAAACCGGAAATCCGCTATAAACAGCCGGCGGATTTTGCACAGTTGCCGACGTTACAGTTGCGCATCCTCACCCAAGCGGCTGCTTTGGTGCGGCCCGGTGGGGTGTTACAGTATTCGACCTGTACGCTGCGCCCGGAGGAAAACGAACAGGTAGCGGCCGCTTTTTTGGAGTGTCATCCTGCTTTTGCGCCGCGGCTGTTGCCCTTGGACGTTTGCTTTGCGCAGGCGGGCGTGCCCGCGTCGCATGAAATTACGCTGTTTCCCCACGTCCACGGTACGGATGGGTTTTATATTGCTGGTTTTCAGAGGAAGTCCGAATGAGGTGACGAGTTGTCTACAATAGATTTACGCGCTTTGTCCTTGGAGGAGCTGACGGCCTTGTTGCAAGACGCCGGCTATCCTGCCTTTCGCGCCAAACAGGTGCGAACCTGGCTGGACCGAGGCGTGACGGATTTTCATCAGATGAACAATCTGCCGAAGCAGCTGCGCGATGTACTGGCAAAAAACTTTACAGTTCCCGGCGTGGCTATTGCGCGCAAATTGGTGTCGCAACTGGATGGTACGGTGAAATATCTATTTCGTCTGGATGACGGTGAGACGGTGGAATCCGTTTTAATGCAATATAAACACGGGTGGAGTCAATGCCTGTCCACACAGGTTGGCTGTAAAATGGGTTGCACCTTTTGTGCGACGGGCATGGGCGGTTTTGTGCGCAATCTATCCGCGTCGGAAATGTTGGCGCAAATCGAGGCAGCCCAACAGGATGCCGGCGTGCGTGTTTCTTCGATTGTGTTGATGGGTATGGGCGAGCCGCTGGATAATTACGAACAGGTGCTTTCGTTCCTGCGCATGTTGCAGGAGAAAGGCGGGGTACATATCGGGATGCGGCATATTTCTTTATCGACCTGCGGGTTGGTGGACGGCATCCGACGATTGAGCAAGGAAAACATCCCCTTGACCTTGTCCGTGTCATTACACGCACCGAATGATGCGATTCGTTCCCGCACGATGCCGGTGAATCGACGCTGGCCGATAGCGGATTTATTAGCGGCCTGCCGCGAATACGTAGAGGCGACCGGCCGTCGCATATCGTTTGAGTATGCGATGATAGATGGCGTAAACGACAGCGATGCGTGCGCACAGGAATTGGCGCAGCGCTTGCAAGGCATGTTATGCCATGTGAATTTGATTCCTGTGAACGCTGTGGCGGGCAAGAAGCAACAACGCAGTTCCCGCCAACGCATACAAGCGTTTATGGAGATATTAGAAAAGCGAGGCATTTGTGTGACGGTACGCCGCACATTGGGCTCAGACATCAATGCGTCCTGCGGTCAGTTGCGACGACAGACCGACCGACAGGAAGAAGGAAAGGAGGCGTTATCATGCATTGTACAGGACAAACCCATGTAGGGTTGGTCAGGAGTAACAACCAAGATATACTGGATTATGGTGTGTTAGGAGAAACCATGCAGTATGCGGTGGTGTGCGATGGCATGGGTGGCGCAAACGGCGGTAATATTGCGAGCAATATTGCTGTGCGTGTAATTGTTGAACGCATAAAGGAGGCTGTGCAAGACGGCCATCTGAAAAGTGCGGCACAGCATGTATTGGAAAGCGCCATGGCGGCGGCCAACTTTGAAGTATACGACCGTGCACAGAGCGACGTACAGCTGGACGGCATGGGGACCACTGTGGTGGCGGCAATCACCTGTGGTCGCATGGCATATATATCGCACGTGGGTGACAGCCGCTTGTACCGCCTACATGAGAATGAATTGATTCCGGTGACACGCGATCATTCGGTTGTGCAGGAGATGGTGGAATCCGGCCAACTCACAGAGGAAGAGGCGCGTTCCCATCCGAGAAAGCACTTTATCACGCGTGCGCTCGGTGTGTCGGAAATGGAGTCCGGCGAATACGACGAACTGGAATTGACGGCAGGGGACAGGTTGCTGTTGTGCACGGATGGCCTTACCAACATGGTAGAGCCGACGCTTATACGGCAGATTATACAGGACAATACCATCGAAGATGCGGTGCCTGCTTTGGTGCAGGCGGCATTGGATGGCGGCGGCACGGATAATATAACGGTGCTGTTGTTGGATGTAGATTGATTCATACAATATCTGTCGGTAAAGGACGGGTATACCATTATTGCAGAAAGGCGATGACGTAAACATTATGGATAAATATCTGGGTAAGCGATTGGATGGCCGCTATGAAATGCGTGAACTTATCGGCATAGGCGGCATGGCGTATGTGTATAAGGCGTATGATATTGTGGACGACCGCACCGTGGCGGTGAAAATTTTGCGGGAGGAATTCTTGTCCAACGAAGAGTTCACCCGCCGTTTCCGCAACGAATCCAAAGCGATTGCCATTCTCAATCATTCCAACATTGTCAAGGTGTTGGATGTAGGATTTGGTGAGCGTTTGCAGTATATTGTGATGGAGTATATCGATGGAATTACGCTGAAAGAATATCTTGACCAGCGTAAAGACATCCGCTGGAAAGAGGCGGTGCATTTCACAACGCAGATTTTGCGTGCCCTGCAACACGCGCACGACAAAGGCATTGTGCATCGGGATATTAAGCCGCAGAACATCATGCTGTTGCCGGACGGAACCATCAAGGTGACGGATTTTGGCATAGCCAGACTGTCGCGCGCTGATCTGCGTGCGACCACCGAAGGGGACAAAGCCATTGGCTCGGTGCATTATATCAGCCCGGAGCAGGCCCGTGGGGAAATCACTGACGAAAAGGCGGATTTGTATTCGGTGGGCGTGATGCTGTATGAAATGCTGACCGGCCGCCTGCCGTTTGAAGCAGATAATGCGGTGTCGGTGGCGATCATGCAGATGCAAAGCGAGGCGAAACTGCCCCGCACGGTGAACGCCGAAGTGCCGGAAGGTTTGGAACAGATCACCATGAAGGCCATGCAAAAAGATGCCAACAAACGCTATCAGTCGGCGGCAGAGATGCTGTGTGATATTGATGAATTCAAGCGCAATCCGTCCATCAAGTTTGAATATACCTATTTTGTGGACGATTCGCCTACACGGTATATAGATGCCATTACGCGTGTGCGCGGTGAAGGCGCAGACGAGGAGCAAGAGAACTCTCATTCCGGCGGCAAAAAGAAGATGTCCATGGTGGCAATTTTGTCGGCGGTGGCGGCGGCAATTGTGCTGGTGTCGGTGATTTTTGTGCTGCTTTTCACGAAGTTCATTCAAGGTGGTCGTGCCCGTGCGGAGATCACGGTGGATAATTTTGTCGGCATGAGTTATACGGATGAAGTGGCGGTGCACAGCAATATCCAAAACTATGAAATCAAAGTGGAATCCGGATACAACGCCGATTATGCGGAAGGGTATGTTTATAAACAAGATCCCGAGGCCGGATCTTCCATTAAAATGAAAGGCACGTTGATTCTGTATGTGAGCAAAGGCTCCCGTCTGGAAGAGGTGCCGACGATGACCGCGGGCGAGAGCGCCGCTCTCGTGCGCAGCCGCTTGACGAATGCGGGCTTCAAGGTCGCCGAGGTGGAGGAGAGCAGTGCCGAATATAAAAAAGGCACGGTCATTCGCTTGGAACCGGCGCCGGGCACCAACGTGCAGTACGGTTCTGAAGTGATTATGTATATCAGTTCCGGCGAGCCGGTGGCCGAGCCGATTGATATGCCGAACGTTACCGGCATGGCGGCCGGTGACGCGGTGGATAAATTGGTGTCTGCCGGGTTTGAGCGCACAAAAATAAAGACGCAGTATGTCAACGATAAAGCGGCGAAAGATACGGTTATTGCTGTAACGCCGAGCTATACCGAGAAGCAGTTGCCGGATGTGGCCATCACGTTGACGGTGAGCACCGGCTTCCAAGAGGTAACGATTAGTTTGCCGTTGCCGGAGACCGAGGATACGGTGGATTTACAGTTCTTTGTGGCTGGCAAGTTGCATTCTGTCATGACAAAAGAATACACCGGCATCCGTCCGAAGGATATCGGTACGTTGAAATTTAAAGTGTCCGAGACGGTGGAGAATTATGTTGTCACCGTGAAAATATCCAAGGCGAATGCCAACAACTTTGCGACATACATGGTGTTCAAGGTGGATGGGCAAGCGGGTACGTATGCGGTTTCTGAAGTGTATGCCTACACTTCGGATAGCCAAACGAACCCTAGCACCCCTTCTCCTTTGGGCTGATAAAGGTGTTAACGACATGATAAAACAGGTGCAAGGGTTGGTGCTGCGTTGCGTCGGTGGTTTTTACTATGTAAAAACCACCGACGGCGTATATACTTGCCGGGCGCGCGGGGCGTTTCGCCGCGCGGGGCTTACTCCGGTGGCCGGCGATCAGGTGCTCATTCAGCCGCAGGAAGTGGACATGACCGGCGTGTTGCAGGAGATTTTACCCCGACGCAACGTACTGGTGCGCCCACCGGTGGCAAATGTGGATTTGCTTGTGCTGGTTGCTTCGGTATGCCATCCGACAACCAATACGCTGGTGCTGGATAAGATGATAGCGGTTGCGGAGAAAAACCATATTTGTCCGGTGGTGCTTGTGAATAAAAGCGATTTGGGCGATCCCACGGAATTGGAGAACATTTATGGTTCGGTGGGAATCCCTTGTTATATCGTGAGCGCTCGTCAGCCGGATACGCTTGCCTCTGTGCGGGGTTTGTTGGAAGGCAAAATTAGCGTGTTTGCGGGCAATTCCGGCGTGGGGAAGAGTAGCATCCTGAACCAGTTAGCGCCCGAATTGGTACTGCCAACGGGCGAAATCAGCGAGAAACTCGGTCGCGGCCGCCATACGACACGTACCGTGTCACTGTATCCGATGGCGGGCGGATATCTGGTGGATACGCCGGGCTTTTCGTCGCTGGAATTAGATCGGGTAGAACCGATCGATAAAGAAACGCTTGCGGATTGTTTTCGAGAGTTTCGGCCGCACGAGGGGCGTTGCCGTTTCAGCGGTTGCGCCCATTACCGTGAGCCAGGCTGTTCGGTGCGTAATGCGGTGGAAGAGGGGGCAATTTCGCCTTCTCGGTATGCGAGTTACGTCGCGATGTATGAGGCGGTAAAGGACAAGAAGGAGTGGGAGAAATGAGCCGTTGTGTGATTCTCTCGGCCGGCCCGGTGGACGAGCCGGCTGCTCTTTTGCCGCTTTTGCGTTTTGATGATATGTTTATTGCAGCAGATGGTGGATGGCAGTTGGCTGCGCGTTTGGGTGTCACCCCCGAAGCGGTGGTGGCGGATTTCGATTCCCAATCGAGTGCAACGGTGCCACATTCGGTGGCGTCGGTGCGTCTGCCCGTGCGTAAGGATGTCACGGACACTGCGGCGGCGGTGGAATATGCTTGGGAAAAAGGATATAGGGATTTCCTTTTCCTTGGTTGCACCGGTGGCCGTCTGGATCATCAACACGCCGCTTTGCTTACCGCCTTGTCGGTGTGTCAACGGGGTGGCTGTTGTGTGATAGCGGATGCACGTAATCGCATAGAAATATTAACGCGTTCGCCCTATGTTGTGCCGCCGATGCTGGGTTGGAGCTTGTCGTTGTTTGCGCTAGACGGGCCGGTGCATGGTCTCACCTTGCGCGGCACAGAGTATGTTGTGACAGAGTATGATTTATATCCCGCCGATTCGTTGTGTGTGAGCAATGCTTGCACCGAGCAAGAGGGCGAAATCGCCTTTCGTGACGGCGTGCTTTTGTTGTATCGCTCAAAAGATTGACACCAATGTGCCTCCTTCGGCATACGCTGGTAATAGACAAGAGAAACCGAAGCGGGGAGGAGTGGCTTATGAGACGATGCCGGAATAACACCGGCGCCGGCGTTTGTTTTGCCGCCTTTGGTGTTGGGTTGTTGGCTTGCTGTGTGTTGCCCACAAAATGTATCGTCGTGCTGTTAGGGGCCGCTCTGGTTTGTTGCGGTTTATCTTGCACAAAACGGTGATGGAGGGTATACATATGCGTGTGGTAGTAGTGAAAAGCCCGAAACTGTTAGGTGGTTTGTTGCGTAAGGTGTTTGGCATTCGCAAAATGCCGAAAGATATGTAAAGAGCAAATTAAAAGGCGCCGCTGGCAAAAAGCCGGCGGCGCCTTTGGTTGTTGTTGGTGGATATATCAAAGTCCTTTCATTACCACCGTCTAAAAAAGAAGAACAGCCCATCCTAAACGGACGGACTGTTTTCTTTTTTGGTGGAGATAAGCGGGATCGAACCGCTGACCTCTTGAATGCCATTCAAGCGCTCTCCCAAGATAAGCAAATTACACCCCTGAGTATGGAGGCATCCATCCTCGGGGGAGGTTTTTATACTGGGTTTATCGTATATGCGCATAATACGCAAAGCGACAGATGAATTAGATTCTTCTGTCACTGTTTTTTTGACAAAAAATTCACCAAATTTCGTCAAAAATTATTGTAATCATTGTTTTATGGTGTTATAATCAAAAATGGTAAATTGTCGAAAAATGCAGAAAGGTAGGATTTCAGATTGGATAATATAACACAACTTATTAAAGCTGAAATCAAAAGACAATATAAGAGTGTGCGTCAATTCTCCGAAAAGTGTGGTATTCCGTATAGCACGCTTTCTAATGCATTGTCTAAAGGGATTGGTGGAACATCTTACGAAACGGTTATTAAGATTTGCAATTTGCTCAAC